>JAHFEM010000081.1 GCA_023248505.1 Nitrospirota bacterium | reverse complement strand
AGGTCCATCACGAGAAGGGAGAGTGATTTTCCGTCGCGCCGCGCCGAAAGGATCGCTTGTTGTAGGCGGTCTTGAAGAAGGGTTCGGTTGGGAAGGTCGGTGAGGGTGTCGTAATAAGCGAGGTGTTGGATGGCCCGCTCGGTCCGCTTTTGCTCTTGCCGCAGTTCCGCGTCCCGAAGCTCCCGCGTCACCGCCGGAACCAGGCGCGACAGATTTCCCTTCAGGATGAAGTCATTGGCGCCGGCCTTCATTGTCGCCACGGCGTTCTCTTCCCCTTGGGAGCCGGTCACGATGATGCAGGGAAGATCGATTTCGCTCTCTTTCAAAACGGCTAGGACGGCCGGCGCGCTGAATTGGGGCATGGTGTAGTCGGTGATCACGACATCCCAATTCTGCTTTTTCAGGGCGGCCTGCATGGCGATCCCGGTGTCGACCCGCTCAAAGGCCAGCTCATAGCCGCCGCGCCGCAATTCGTGCAGCAACAAGAACATGTCCTCTTCCGAGTCTTCGATGAATAGGACACGAAGGGGTTTTCCCATGGTGATGACCTCTCCCCATCTACCGGTTTTCGGATATTGCTGTTCTTCCCCGAAGGCAGGTCCGGCGCCCCTTCGAGTAGAGGAGGATGATTACAAAGAAGTAGGACAGAACCGTCGAGGGTCGCGGCGCATTCCTGAGCGGATCAGATAGACCGAGGCGATGGTTCGAGCTCTGTTGCGTGTTGGATGAATATAATCAAAGATATCTCATTGAGAACGAAGTCCGCGCTCTCCGATTCATCCCGCCCGCCATCATAACCTGCCGGATCAGAATTGAATTTTAGTATATCGTTGGCTCTTTTTTCTGTCAATGTAACGAACCTCCACACAAATCTCATCATCAGGGGAGAGTCGGCTTTTATGGAATGGCGATCTATGGTACATTGGGCATCAGTTTTTAATATCCTTTTTGTGCGAAAGGAGTGGGCATGTCCATCGGATTAAAAGAGATCCGGTCCGCCCGGGAGGCGATTGCCTCCTCCGTCGATCGAACGCCGCTGGTCGCGTCTCGTTCGCTCAGCCTGCGGGTTGGGTTTCCTGTTTACCTGAAGCTGGAAAACCTTCAGAAGACCGGATCGTTTAAAATTCGCGGGGCGGTGAATCGCCTCTCTCTCCTGACGGCGGCGGAACGGCGCCGGGGGGTGATCGCCGCCTCGGCCGGAAATCATGCACAGGGGGTCGCCCTGGCGGCGCGGACCCTGAACATCGCTTCCACCATCATCATGCCCCAAGGGGCTTCCATTGCCAAACAGGAGGCGACCCGCTCCTACGGCGCACGGATCGTGATCGACGGGAAGAATTTCGATGAAGCGATGAAGCAGGCGCGGCAGATCGCGCGATCGGAAGGAAAGATCCTCATTCACGCATTCGATGATGATGCCATCATCGCGGGGCAGGGGACCCTGGGGCTGGAGATTGTGGAGGAGCGCCCGGAGATCGCGACCATTCTCGTCCCGATCGGGGGCGGAGGGCTCGCCGCCGGGGTGGGGGCGGCGGTGAAAGCGATCAATCCGAAAATGAATATCGTCGGAGTCATCGCCCCGGCCCGGCCGACCCTGGCCGATGGGATTGCGGTTAAAAAACCGGGCCGACGAACCCAACCCCTCCTGGAGCGTTATCTCGATCAAATCATTCAGGTGAGCGAGGAGGAAATTGCCGAAGCGGTTCTCCTGTTGATGGAGCACAAGCGAATCATTGCCGAAGGGGCCGGAGCGGTTCCTCTGGCGGCCCTTTTAAACCACGGCCGCGGACTGCGCGGTCCCGTCTGCCTGATCATCAGCGGCGGGAATATCGATGTCACCCTTCTGGAGCGGATCATCGAGCGGGGCCTGGTTCGGACCGGAAGGCTGCTGCGGCTTTCCGTCGTTCTCCCCGATCGCCCGGGCGCTTTGGCCGGTCTCGCGAATGCCATCGGTCACCTCGGCGCCAATATCGTCCACATCGTTCACGACCGCCTCTCGTTGAACCTCCCCCTCTCGCAGACCCGCGTCGAGCTTTCCCTCGAAACACGCGGCGCCGATCACAACCGGGAGATCGTCACCGGCCTCCAAGCGTCGGGCTATCCCCTATTGTGATATCCCCCGCGAATTATGTTGTCGTTCCCCGTCCCATTTCACTACACTATTGTATGACAGTAAAAACTTTATGTAGGGAGACGGGAATGAAGAAAAGTTCCGTTTTGTCGCTCTTTACGCTTTTTCTGCTTTTGTTCGGGTGTGGCGGGGGCGACGGCGGCAGCGGGAGCGGCGCCTTGAAGGTCTCCCTCACCGATGCGCCGGCCTGCGGATTCGATCAGGTGAATGTGACCGTCTCCAAGGTTCGGATTCATCAAAGTTCGAATGCCGAAGAGAATGCAAATGGCTGGGGCGAAATCGTCTTGTCCCCTCCGGGCAAGATCAACCTCCTTACATTGAGCAATGGCGTCCTGGAGGGGCTGGGAACGACCCCGCTGGCGGCGGGACACTATACCCAATTGCGACTGGTGTTGGTTCCGAATACGGGGGCCGCGCCGCTGAGCAATTCCGTGGTCCCGACGGGAGGAAGTGAGACAGCGCTGGAAACGCCGAGCGCGCTGCAAAGTGGCATCAAATTGATTCATGAGTTTGACGTGGCGGAAGGAGCCCTGGTCGAGCTGGTCCTCGATTTCGACGCCTGCCGGTCGGTCGTGCAGAAGGGAAACGGCGGTTATCTTCTGAGACCGGTCATTTCGGTCATCCCTCAGGTCGTTAGCGGCGCGATCCAGGGGGCGGTCGGAATGGATCCCGCCAATGGAGCGGGAGAAGCCCTCTCCAACCCCCGCGTCACCGCCCAACAGAGTGGGCAGGTCATCAAGTCGACCGTTCCAAACGCGGATGGAACGTTCACCCTCAGCCCGCTGGTACAGAGCGCGACCGCCGGAAATTATGATCTGGTCTTCACGGCCGATAATGCAGCGACGGCGGTGATCCGATCGGTTCCGGCCACGGCCCAGGGGACGACGACAATCAGCACAGCGGACGCGCCTGTTTTGCTTGATCTCTCCACGGTCCGAACGGTGAGCGGGAATGTCACGCCGGCCACCGCCATCGTTCGAGCGCTGCAGACCTTCCCGACAGAGGGACCGACCGTGGAGATCCGTTCGACCAATACGGCGACAGACACCGGCAGTTACTCATTGTCGCTGCCGATCTTGGGTTCCAAGCTGGGGCAGTTTGGAACGGGGGAACTCCCGATTCTCCTGACGCTTCGACCCGATGTTGCGGGTCAGTACACGTTGGAGGCGTCTTCGGAAGGATTCAGCGCAGAAAGTCGGCCGGTGACGCTCGGTGAGAGCAACCTGACGGAGGATTTTACCCTGACCCCTTGAGCGGGAGAGGGTCAGGGAGCTGTTTTAGAGGGGGGGCCGCCTATCCATCTTCGGAGCTGTCTCTTCAGAAACCGGCAGGTTGCGGTCAGCGCCGGACCCGGGTCGCGGGTGTTCCAGATCCGGAACATCTTCGGGCCGCGCAGAGATCGAAACCAGCTGGAAAGGGTCCACTCTTCGGTTTTCCGATAGCATTGAAGGGCTTTGAGATCGCTTTTCGTATCGATCCACTTCATCCCGGCACGGTAGTCCCCTTTGAAATGAGGGGCTCGCCCGATCTGCGCCAGATAGGCCCGCATCGGAAGATTGACCCCGGCCCGCGCGCCGAGATCGATTGCGAGACCGAATCGGGGGTTGATTTCGAGGAGCCGGGGGGAGCCGTCCCTGCTGTCGAGCTTGAAGTCAAGATGAGCGGCGCCCCGGTATTCGATGGAATGAAGGACCCGCAGCGCGGCCTTTGCAATGACGGGATCATGCACCGTGACGGCGAGGGTGCTGATTCCGCAATGAATCGGATAGGTCCGAATCCGCCGCGCGATGAAGTATCCGAGCGGCTCCGAGCGGGCGTTGAGGTAGGTGTCGAAGAAATAGAGATGGTCGTCTCCTCCCGGGATGTACTCCTGAATCAGGACCCTCGGATGAAGCGACCAGATATCGTAAAAGAGGGAGCGAAGAGTCTCGGGACGGTTCACCTGAAGGGCTTTCATCCCGACCCCATATCGCTTTTGAAAAGAGGGGGTCTTCCAGAAAACCTGCTGCGTCGGTTTGAGAATGCAAGGAAAGGAGATTTCCGAAAGGATCGCTTCGAGCTCGGCCGGATCGTTCGGCTGCCACGTCCTCGGGATCGGGAAACCATATTCCTCCCCCGTCTGATAAAAAAGGCCCTTGTCCACTAAGAGATCGGCCTGCTTTTCGGAGGGGAGATCGATGATAAAATGGGAAGAGAGCCGGTCGCGATTCTTCGAGACGAAGAGAAAATCGGGCTCTCCGTTGCAAAAAAGAACCGCCTTCCCCAGCTTTTTTCCGAGCTTCAGTAAGAGGTCGAGCGTTTCACGGCAATCCGGATCGAAGCTCGGCACCAGCACCGATTCCACGCAGTAGCGTGATGCAAAGGCCAGATGATCCTTGTTGCAAGCGACCACGACGCAAGGAACCCCCCATTCCCCCAGACAACGTACCAGGCCTATCTCACCCAGCACCACGGCCGGCATCGGCTTGGGTGACAAATGTCCCCTCCCAAACAATGAAGTTAGATTAAATCGTGAATCGCTTTCTATCAACAATAGGGGTCTTGATGCAAGGAGCGCACCATGATCGGACCTTCGATCCAGCTGCGATTCATCTCACGGTGGTACCAATTCTTTGCGAAGTACACGCATTTTATTTCGATGTCGTGAATTTTTTTTCATCAAAAGAGCAAGACTTTCTAGCGATTCCTTCTTAGGTTATCGCTGCGCCTCAAAAATCGTTGACTCAAAGGTTTGAAAGGGATACGATCTTAAAAAAGAAGGGGGGTGAGAGAGATGCGTCAGAAAAAATGGATTTTGGGAGCGTTGGTGCTGACCCTTGCCGTTTTGGTAGGGAGTGTTGGATTCAGCGGGGCTTGTTCCTCAATGGGGCCCGACAAACATGTCGGCGTTGTGAAAGCCGTAGACACCCCGGAGGGATCCTTGACCTTGGTGGATGCTGAGACGGGGAAACCGATTCGTTTTATCGCGTCGGCCAAACTTTTGGAAAAGGTGAAGGTCAACGACAAAGCGGTGGTGACGTTCAAAATGGAGGAAGATCGGCTTCTCGCGAAGGAGATCGTGATCCGCTAAGCCGTGGGATCGGTGCAAGGGGGCAGGGCCCGCCCTGCCCCTACCTTCCCTTCCGGTCTCCAGGGCCCCCTTGCTCCAGGCCGATAATCCCTTCCTGAACCCCTTTCATCGCCGCCTCGGTCCGATCGTACACCCTCATTTTGTGAAAGATGTTCCGGACATGATTCTTGATTGTTTTTTCACTGAGTCGTAGCTCGCTTGCAATTTCTTTATTGGTTTTTCCCTTGGCGACCCGCCGCAAAACATCCACCTCCCGCAAGCTCAGATTGTACGCCTGGTGAGGGGCCTCCTTCGCCCGATCGCGGCTGAGGCGCGAGAACTCCACCAAGATTCTCCGGGCAATCCAGGGATGGATCATCGACTCCCCCTTGCTGATCGACTGGATCGCCTTGATGATCTCGGAAGAGTCGGCATCCTTCAGAAGGTAGCCGTGAACCCCGGTTCGGACCAGATCAAAGATGGTCGCGTCGTCATCGTGCATCGTGAGGACCACGATTCCAATCTCTGGACAGATCTTTCGGATGGTCCGGGTGGCCTCCACGCCGTTCATCTGCGGCATGGAGATATCCATCAGGATCACATCCGGCTTGAGCGCTTTGGCCTTCTCGATGACCTCGAGGCCGGTGGTCGCTTCGCCGACCACATCCATGTCGCTTCGACTCTTGAGAATCGCGGCGAGCCCCTCTCGAACAACCCGGTGATCATCGGCGATGAGAATCCGAATCTTGCTCACGCTTCTTCCTCTTTCGAGAGGGGGATCTCGATCCGGACCTGAGTGCCTTGGCCTTTGCGGCTGACGATCTCAGATTTTCCTCCCAACAGGCGCGCGCGCTCCATGATCGACTTCAGGCCGAAGGAGTTGGAAGCCGCCCGATCGAGCTCGCTCGGCCTGAGATCGAACCCCACCCCGTTGTCGATGATCGCCGCAGTCAGCTGCTTCGGATGGATATCGAGCTTGATCCGGACCTGCTTTGCCCGAGCGTGCTTTTGCACGTTGGCGAGCGCCTCCTGAACGATGCGAAAGATAAAGATCTTCGCCTGCGAGGGGACCGACCCTTCGCTCCCGGAGGCCTCCAGGCGGGTCTCGATCTGGTATTGCCGTTCATAGGTCTTCAGATATTTTTTAAGGGAAGGAAGCAGCCCGGAGCGGTCGAGGTAGATCGGGCGGAGATTGAAGATGACCTCCCGCGCTTCGGAAATGGCCCCTTTGAGAAGCGACTTGGTCTCCTGGATCGATTGAAGTGTGAGGGCGGGGTTCTTTTCCAACTGATCGGCGCAATAATCGAGGCGGTAATTCAGCCCGACCAAGGTCTGGACCAGGCCGTCATGGATGTCGCACGCAATCCGTGTTCGCTCCTCGGCGATGGCGAGCTCCACCTCCTTGACATAGAGCCGATAAAGCGATTGGTACTCCAGCAGATGCCGTTCGATCTCCTCTTTGCTCTTGATGCGCTCCTCGATGAGCTGCCACATGAACATGGCCGAGGGCCCGCCGATGATTGCAACCCCGGGTCGACGGGAGGTCTGGAGGATCTCCTCCACCGCTTTATCTCCGGTGACGTCGATGACCAAATCGACCTTCTTCGAGCGGAGGAGTTTTCGGTAATCGAGGGTGACAGGAATTTTCAGCTTTCGGGCCAGGCGAATTCCCGGCGCGTTTTGATCGACATCGGCCACCCCGACAATACGGACCAGCGGATCGTCGTAGAAGATTTCGATGAGAGAGGTCCCGCCGCGCCCTCCGCCGATAATGGCCACATTCGTCACGCTTCTCTCCCAAAGTCCAATACGGAATGGACCCGATCGTCTCTTCGGACCCTCGATCCGCGAACCGCCTCATTCTATCCGAATTCGCATTTGCTGACAAGCGAAAGGAGAAAATGCCTTGACAAGCAATAAGATCTCTACGTAGAATCTAAGTTTTTGATGCCCGGGAGAAGATGAAACAAAGAGGATTGTTCCTGATTGTATCCAGCATCGGCTTTGCGGCGCCGCTCTGGGCCGCAGGGGAGATGCCTTCTTCCGACATTCACCCGCTCTGGATGACCCCTTTCTGGCTTCTTCTCCTGATGATCGCGATCGCCCCCTTTATCCACCGGGAATGGTGGGAGCACAACTATCCCCCCGTGGCGATAGGATTGGGTTTGCTGGTGGCCGTTTACTATGCGGTGGGGCTCCG
>JAHFEM010000080.1 GCA_023248505.1 Nitrospirota bacterium | reverse complement strand
CTGCAAGCCGGTTATCAATATACCCTCGAGGACCGGTTTAACTTCAATCCGACCGATATTCTCGTTGCGAATGCCGCGCTGGCCCGTTCCTTCGGTGAGAATTTCGTCTTCTTTACCGAGCTGACCTATCGGCAAGGAGGAGGCTCCTTTGACTCCAAAAATGACACCCCCAATCAGAAGAGTCTCGACCTGGTTCCCGGATTTAAAGCGCGCTTTCAAGAGAAATTTCTCTTCTCGACCGCGGCCCGGATTTCCCTCATCAACGATTTCGCACTAGGGTACGATTATTCATATCTTATGCTTCTCAGTTACACTTTCTAATCGCGTTTGCTTGGAAGAGAAATTTTGAAGACCTTGCATGAGAGAGCGGCTTTGCCCCGACCTTAATGCCCGCTCCTCTCGCTCGGCACACACGCCATGACTTCCTATTCCGGAGCAGGATGGACTGAATGAAACCGCTTCTCCCCCCCATCGGATTGAAGCTCAAGCTGGTCCTTCTTGTCGCCATTCTCATCCTGGTCATCATGTCCTCGATCTCGTTTCTGTTCGGAATTCGTCACGAGCAAACCCTGCGCAGCGAAATGAAAAAGCGGGCCGTGAGAATCGCGCAGATGCCCGGCACGATGAGTCTGCTCCAACTTCCCGGAATTTCTCCTTGGGACCTCTCCAGGAATATCCTTCCGCTTCTTCCCCAGTTTGATCCTAATGTGCTCTATGTCCTTATCTTTGACGGGTCGGGGAAAGTCCAAGCGACCGCGGTCAATCGGCCTCTGCTGAAGTCGTTGTTAAATCAGCAGGAGGTCGAGTCGGCCGAAAAAGAGCTAATTGCGCAAGCGAGCGTCGAAGGGGGAAAGGGATTGGATCTCGCCCGATGGGGTTCCCTTCTTCCGGTCGAGGTCCTGTTCGAGCCGGAGGGGAGAACTCAGGGAAAGGTCTCGGTCGGCTTCTCCCTCCAGGGAATGGAGCGGGAGGTTTCCTTCTCCCGGGTGACCGCGGCCGGTTTGACGCTTGGGTTTCTGTTGCTGGGCGTGGTGGTCGCTTTTGCGGTGGCCTCCTCGATTACCGCGCCGATCAGCGTCCTGACGCGTGGGATGGAAGAGGTGCAGAAGGGAAACCTCACGGCGGAGGTTGCGATCTCGAACAAGGATGAAATCGGGAGGTTGGCCGATTCTTTCAACTTTATGATCGCCGGTCTGCGGGATCGGGACCGGATCAAGGGGACCTTTCAGCGATTTGTCTCGTCGCAGGTGGCCGAGAAGCTCTTGGGCACCCAGGATGTGGTCTTGACCGGAGAGCGCCGGCGCGCCAGCATTCTTTTTTCCGATATCCGCGGGTTTACCTCGATGTCGGAGCGGATGGCCCCCGAAGAGGTGGTCAGCATGCTCAATGAATATTTCAGCGTGATGGTCGACATCGTCATTGCACACGAGGGGATTGTTGATAAATTTATCGGCGATGCGCTCATGACGGTCTTTGGCGCGCCGGCGCGTTACCCGGATGATCCGTTGCGGGCGGTGCGGACCGCCATCGCCATGCAGCGGGCGCTTGTCGATTTGAATGAGGAGCGGGATCGGCGGGGTGCGGAGGCGATCTATATCGGAATCGGGATTGCGACCGGAGATGTGGTCGCGGGGAATATCGGCTCTGAAAAGCAGATGCAGTATTCGGTCATCGGGGACGAGGTGAATCTTGCCGCCCGAATTCAATCGAAGAGCGGAAAGGAAAAAATTCTGATCTGTCCGGAAACTTTCAAAGAGGTCCGAGGGATATTCAAGACCCTCCCGCTTGAGCCGATGACGCTCAAAGGAAAGAGCCACCCGGTTCAGATTTACGAGGTGGTCTATTAGACGGAGACTTATCAGAAGTTTTGAAAGGGTTCCGGTCCCTTGAAGGAGATCGGGTGTTGAAGAATCATTGCGGTTATTTTTTCCGCTTCAAGACCGATTCGACCGCTTGGACGATGTGTCGTGCGGTCAGGCCGTATTTTTCGAAGAGCTCCGCGGGGGTGCCGGACTCCGCGTAGGTATCGGCGATCCCCACCGACGCCATCGGCACCGGGTGGAATTGGGCTAAAACCTGCGCGACGCGGCTTGCGACCCCTCCTGAAAGGAGGTGCTCCTCCGCGGTGACAATCGCCCCGGTCTCTTCGGCGGCGGCGATAATGGCCGCTTCATCGATCGGTTTAAGGGTGTGTAGATCGATCACGGCCACCGAGATGCCCCGCTCCTGGCAAATTTCCGCAGCAAGCAATGCTTCCCAAACGAGAAGGCCGTTTGCAATGATCGTGACGTCTTCTCCCTCAGCAAGCTTATTGGCGACCCCCAGCTGAAAACGTTCGGTATCGGTGTAGAGGATCGGCGCCTTCGGCCGTCCGGTCCGGATATAAACCGGGCCGACATGCTCCGCCGCCAACCGGACGAGCGCTTTGCAGGAAATCTCATCCGATGGAGAAAGCACCGTGAATTTCGGAAGCGCGCAGGCGAGGGCGAAATCTTCGACGCTCTGCTGCGACGCGCCGTCTTCCCCGAGACTAATCCCGCCATGGGAGCCGACGATTTTTACGTTTAAAGAGGGATTTGCCACCGACATCCGAAGCTGATCGAATCCTTTGCAGAGAAGAAAGGAGGCAAAGCTGGAGGCGAAGGGGATTTTTCCGCAAGAGGCCAATCCGGCGGCCACCGAAACCATATTGGCCTCGGCGATGCCGCAGTTGAAAAATCGATCGGGGAAGGCCTTTCCGAAGAGACCGCTCTTGGTCGATTTTGAGAGATCGGCATCCACCGCCACGATTCGGGGATCGGCCTTGCCCAGCTCCACCAAGGTCTGCCCATAGGCATCCCGCGTTGCGAGGCCCATCTTTTTTTCTCTCTTTGATGGGTGGCCGCCAAGCGCTGTCTTTGTTTGAGAAGAAGGTTTTGTTTTCATCGCGTGAGCTCCTTGAGAGCCACCTGAAGTTGATCTGCGGTCGGCGCCGCGCCGTGAAATTCGAGGTTGTTCTCCATGAAGGAGACCCCCTTGCCTTTCGTCGTGCGGGCAAGGAGGAGGGTCGGTTTTCCCGTCGTCCGCTGGGCTTCCTCAAAGGCCTTCAAAATCTGACCGAAATCATGTCCGTCCAGATCGATCACATGCCAGCCGAAGGCCCGCCATTTTTCAGCGAGCGGTTCGATGTCGAGGATCTCGGAGGTCCAGCCGTCCAACTGTTGGCGATTACAATCAAGGATGACGGTGAGGCGATCGATCTTGTAATGAGCGGCGAACATGGCGGCTTCCCACACCTGGCCTTCATTTGCCACGCCGTCTCCCATCAGGACATAGACGCGGTAATCTTTCTGATCGAGCCGTCCGGCCAGCGCCATTCCCGCTCCGATCGAGATTCCTTGACCCAGCGATCCGGTCGAAGCTTCGGCGCCGGCAAGCTTTCCTTTCTCAGGATGGCCTTGAAGCGGACTACCGAGCCTGCGGAGGGTTTTTAACTGTTCGACGGGGAAGTAGCCGGTCCGTGCTAAGGCGGCGTAGAGGGCCGGCGCGCCGTGCCCCTTGCTGAGGATGAACCGATCACGATCGGACCATTCAGGGTCGGAAGGCTTGTGCCGGAGTACCTTAAAATAGAGCGCAGTGATCAAATCGGCCGCCGAGAGAGAGCCCCCGGGATGTCCGGAGGCGGCGGCGGCGATCATCTCTACAATATCTCGCCGGAGGAGGTTGGCCTTGCTCTGAAGTTGTTCGATGATTCCATTTTCCATAAGCGGGCCTTAGGGTATCAGAAAGCATTTCCCAAGTCAACGACAGGATCGATTCAGCGTCAAAGAAAATGCTTTCCCGTTTTGCTGAAGCCCAGCTGCTCGATAGTGACTCATTTTGGTTCAGAAGAGTTCATTTTTTTGTCGTCATTCCCGCGTAGGCGGGAATCAGTGACCTAAAGCCCCGGATGCCCGCTTCCGCGGGCATGACGGAATGGAGTCTGTTTTCTAAATTTCAAAATGAGTCACTGCCAGCTGCTCTGATTGCTTGACAGGATAATGCGAACTCATTATAATGGCGAAAATTTGCCGAAGTGGTGGAACTGGTAGACACGCACGTTTGAGGGGCGTGTGGGGCAACCCGTGGGGGTTCAAATCCCCCCTTCGGCACCAACCTCGATCATTCTTACCTTCGTTCTGATGACCTTCTTGCTGATGATCCGGAAAACCGCTGCTGACCTACTTTTTTCAAGCCTTACCTTTCGTATTTGGTGTTTCCTCCCCCCTGTGGCTTTACCTCTCGTCAGAGTAAAAATGGTATAATTTCGAGGAGGCGCTATGGAAATGACCCTTCTACTAAATTCAACCTACGAGCCTTTGCGGGTCATCCCTTGGAAAAAAGCGATTCTTCTTTTATGCCAAGGGAAGGTGGAGGTTCTGGAGGTCTATGACCGGGAGGTCCATGGGATCTCGATTACCTTCCGTCTCCCTTCCGTGCTTCGTCTCCTCGAATTGGTCAAGATCAGAAAAAATCAGCGGGTGGTCAAGTTTTCCCGGGGGAACATTTTTGCGAGGGATAAATATTCTTGCCAGTATTGCGGCCAGCGCTTCCGAGCCGAGGAGCTGACTTTTGATCATGTTGTCCCGATCGCCAAGGGGGGGAAGAAGACCTGGACCAACATCGTGACCGCTTGTATCCGATGTAATAATCGGAAGAGCGGGAGAACGCCCCCGGAAGCGAATATGCGGCTGATCAAAAAGCCGGTGAAACCGAATTGGAGCCCCTCCTTAACCATCACCATCGGTATCAAGAAGACTCCGGAGAGCTGGCGCGATTACCTCTACTGGAATCTCTCCCTCGAAGAAGATCTACCCGAAGAGGAATCCTCCTAGGACCTCTTCTCCCCATCTCCTTCAAAACATCGTTCGATCCGATTTCCTGTCGGGTCTCTCTTTCCCGATCACATGGAGTGATAGACCCGTTCGTGGAAACGCCCCAGCCAGACGCCTTTCTCAGTCTCACCCTTTTGAGTGTAAATATGAATCAGATTTCGGATCATCCTTGCAATGATCTGGCGGGTCGATGTCTTTTGAAGGTATTGATCGAGGAGTCCCTTTTCGTCTCCTGAGAGATGCGATTCAATCTCGTCTCGGGTCAACATCTGTCCTTTGTTGAACGGGTCGATGAAGATCTCCTCTTCGTGGTCGGACCAAGAGACGAGAAAATGTCCCGGCATCCCGATTCCATACAAGGGGAGGTTCAGCCTCTCCCCCAGAAGGAGCATCACGACCGACAGGCTGATCGGAATCCCCTGCTTTGTTTCGAGGACGGCGTTGATATAGCTATTTTCAGGAATATAGTAGCTCTCTCGATTCCCTGAGAAGTGAAGCTCGTTGAAGAGATAATCGTTGATCGTCTGGAGCACCTTCGGGGGAAAGGAAACGGATTTGATCCGCTTCCGGAGAACATCGGCCATTTGATTGAGTTGCGTATGATAAATGTCCGGATTCATTTCGGGGTAGGCGAAACGTGCCAGGAGAAAGACCCCTTCCTCCAAAGAGCAAGGCTCCTTTTCGGCATAACGTTGCCACTCCCCGTCCAATGCTTCGAGCCGGATCGACTCGGTCACCTGGCCGGCCCGTTCCGCGATCAGCGGAGATCCTCCCCGGATGCACTTCTCCAGCGCCGGAAGCGCGGGCGGTCCAATTTCAATTAATTGCTGGCGGACGACTTCAAAGTGCGCCTCTTCTTCTCCCAAGAGTTGGATCAGCGCTTTGATGAGGTTTTCCGTTCTCGATGGAGTCATTTCTGTATTGATTCACGGTGATGAAGGATTGCGCAGTTTTTCCCCAGGCGCTTTGCCTGGTAGAGAGCATCATCCGCTGCGGCGATGAGAGCCTCTTCTGTCTCGATCCCAGAGGAGGGAAAGATGGAGAGGCCGATGCTGACGGTAAATTGGGTGCCCCGCTTCTTTCCCTTCGTTGCGCCAAAGGTCTCCCCCGCAATCGTCTGGCGGATTCGATCGGCGACCTCGATCGCCTGTTTCTCCTCCATCCTTTGTGGAAGCACAATGGTGAACTCGTCCCCGCCGTAGCGGGCGGCGAAATCGTAACCCCGGAGGAGGTCCCGGAGGGTCGCGCCGATCTGTTGTAGGACCCGGTCCCCGTTGAGGTGACCTGAACTATCATTGATCTTCTTAAAGTCGTCGACGTCCATCATCATACAGAAAATTTGCCCCTTCTGCCGTTCTGCCCGCCGGACCTCCCGCTGAAGGAATTCTTTCAGGTATTTCCGATTGTAAAGTCCCGTCAGCGGATCGATGATGGAGAGCCGTTCCAATTGCCGGATGCGCTGCTTCAGCTTATCCTGTCCCGCTTTGATACGCAAGAGAACTTCCACCCGAAGAAGGAGATTTTCAATTCGATAAGGATGATCGATATAATCCCAGACCCCTCTGCTGAGCGTCTTTCGTTTTTGAGCGGGACTTTGATGAGGACCGATGAGGAGGAGAGGAACCTCCCGGCCGGGTTGTTGCTCGTAAAACGCTGAGAGATGGGAGAGATCGTTTTGATCCTGATCCGGGTCATCATAGATGATCAGATCGATTTTCTCTTTGGAGAGGATCTTCATCCCTTGGCCAAGGGTATCCGCCTCGTAAGCCTGGCAGGGGACAAGCCCTCGCTTTAGGGCCTTGATCAGCTTTTTTCGTTTCGACCGTTCCTTTTCCACTAAAAGTAAGCCTTGCCCCATCCTGACCCTCCCCGGTTGAAAGGCACTCAAGCCTCGTAGAATACTTAGTAACTGTCAGGGATGTCAACAGAAATCTGATCCTGTTGTTTTCGTGGAGGCGATTCGGTATACTCAACCATCAATTTGGGAGGATCGATCCCTTTGACGGAGAAGCAGATTAAAGCAGTGCGCGATCGGATCGCTTCCGCCCAATCAATCACGGTCTTGACCGGGGCCGGGATTTCGGCCGACAGCGGCGTTCCTACGTTTCGGGGAGAGGGGGGGCTCTGGAAGCAGTTTAAGGCCGAAGAGCTTGCCACGCCGGAGGCATTTAAATCACACCCGGAGATCGTATGGGAGTGGTATCACTGGCGGCGTAAGATCATCGCCGAGAAACGCCCCAACCCGGCGCATGAGGCGTTGGTTTTACTGGAACAGGCTCGTTCCGGTTTTGCTTTGATCACTCAAAATGTAGACGGGCTTCACGCCTTGGCGGGAAGCCGGAAGATGATCGAGCTGCATGGAAGCCTTTGGCGGGTAAGGTGCACCCGCTGCGGCCGGATCACGGAAAACCGCTCCCTCGATCTTCCCCTCCTTCCAAGCTGCGAGGTTTGTCATGCCTTGCTTCGGCCGGATGTCGTTTGGTTTGGAGAGGCGATTGATCCAGTCCATCTGCAGAGGAGTATGGAGG
>JAHFEM010000487.1 GCA_023248505.1 Nitrospirota bacterium | reverse complement strand
AACGTCGTCGCCGAGATGAAGGCTTTCTACGATCGGTGGGGAACGCGCCGCTTCTGGTTCGCCGACGCCCAGTGGATCCCCGGCTCGAAATATTACCCGCACTGCGCCGAGACGTTGGAGCGGATCATTGCAAGCGGGATGAAGATCGAGTGGGGGGCCTATATCCGGACGAGCTTGATCACGAAAGAGCTGGCGGAGCGGATGGTGCGGTCGGGCCTCGGCGACACCGAGGTGGCGATCACCTCCGGCTCGCAGAAAGTTTTGGATGAATTGAAAATGGGATTCCGCCTGGAAAAGCTCTACGAGGGATGCCGGCATTTAAAAGAAGCCGGCTTCCAGGGGAAGATCATCTTGAACTACTCCCTCAACTCCCCCGGCGACACCGAGGAGACGTTGATGGAGAGTGTCGCCTCGTATAAAAAGATCGTCGGGATTTTGGGAGAGGAGCAGGTCTACCCGGCGCTCTTCTTCCTCGGCATCCAGCCGCACACCGGGCTCTCCGAGCGCCTGGTCGAAGAGGGCTATCTCCCCCGCAACTACAACCCCTTTTCGATGAACCCGTTGATGATCAAAAAGCTTCTCTACAATCCCCCGCCCCTGGGGAAAATCATCACCCGGGCGTGTCTCAAAGCGTGGGAAAATAAAAAGCGAATCCCGCCGGACCCCTTCTCAAAGCGCAACCTCACCTATGCCGACGACTCCCTTGCGAATGTTTTCGAGGGGAACACCGGCCGCGCGGCGCTGCTGAACTTGGAAGCGGCGTTGAAGGAGCGCGGCGTAAAAAACCTCTCTTAAACGTAAAGAAGGCCGAGCCCGACCGGACCCGGCCTTCAAGAGAAATTCCCTTCTTGTCCACACGTGCATTTCGGCGCGGCGCGCAGATTCTCGGGAAGGACGACCTACAAATGCATCTTTCTTCAACAGCCCGCTAGATCTTCTGCTCTTTCCCTTTATCCCCCTTCGGCAGGTTCATCCAGATGAACGAGAGTCCTCCTCCCATGCAGATCATGTCCAGGACGAACGGCTCCACCCAATGCTGCCGCACAAACCGGAAGGATGGGAGCTGCTTCATCGAAATCCGGGAACGAAGGTGCTTTTCGGAAAAAGGAATTTCCAGGCCGAGCAGGGGTTCCCACACCCCCTTTTCAGGATCGGTGTTAGACAATGATCCGGCCGCCCTTCTTGAACCAGAGGGGTTCTTCTTTCAAATACCTCATTTTTTCTGGTTTATCCTTTCCCGCCCAGCTTTTTCTTCTTCACATACGCCCAGAGGACCTTCGTCATCTCCGCCGGGCTAATCGGCTTCTTCCCAAAAATGCCTTCCAAGGTCTCCGTCGCCCCATTGAAATTTACCGCATAACCCCCAAACGCCTTCTTCTTGGTTGTCGTCGCCATTCGATTGCCTCCTTTTAGGAATTGACTCATACGTGCCTCTTTGTGCCGGCCTTCTTAACCTAGTAACACCGCGAATAGCCGCAGAAGTGGCATTTCTCGCAGCCTTCCGCGAATTCCAGCTCACACCCGCAATCGGGGCAGGGGAAGGCGATCTTTTTCGATTGCGCGATCTCCTCCGCGACCTCAATGGCCGCGACGGCCTGAGCCATCCGAGCGATCGGATCGGGATAGCGTTTTTCGGGAACCTTGTTCTCGAACGCCTGGTTGAAGATCTTGGCGACCGCATCGGAGCAGGAGAGAACTTTCTCCTTGCCGAGGCCGAACGGCTTGTCGCAGCGGATCCCGATCAACTGCTTGACGATATCGCGCGGCGTAACGCCCGCGCGCAGACAGAGCGAGATCAACCGGCCGATCGCTTCGTTGAACGACCCCTCGCATCCCCCGGCCTTTCCCATGGTGGCGAACGCTTCGAAGGGATTCCCCTTCTCATCCTGATTGACCGTCAGGTAGAGGTCGCCGCAGGAGGTTCGCTTTCGGGTCGTGGTTCCGGTCGTCACCTCCGGCCGAGGGCGGGGCGCAATCACCCGCAACGGCTGATCCATCGGTTTGAGGATCATCTCATCGGTCGTCACCTTCGCTTCGGCCGACTTGGCCTCCCCCTTCTTCGACTCGCCGACGTTCATCACCTGGTCGGGGCGCGCGCCGTCACGATAGACGGTGATCCCTTTGCAGCCAAGCTGGTAGGCGAGCAGATAGGCTTCCTTGACCTCCTTGGAGGTGGCGTGCGAAGGGAGGTTGATCGTCTTGCTGACGGCGGAGTCGGAAGACTCCTGGAAGGCCGCCTGCATCCGGACGTGCCACTCGGGGGTGATGCCATGCGAGGTGACGAAGACCCGCTGCCAGTAGGCGGGAACCTGATCGATCCCCTGAACGGAGCCGTGGTTCTTCATGATTTTGTCGAGCAGGTCGTCGGTCCAGAAACCCTCGCGCTTGGCCACCTCGATGATGTAGTCGAGGACATAGGGAAGATGATCGCCCCCCATGACGTTCTTGTACCAGATCAGGGAGAATTCCGGCTCGCACCCTCCGGAGGTGTCGGCGATCATGGAGATCGTCCCGGTCGGCGCGACGGTGGTGACGTAGGAGTTGCGGACCCGCTCTC
>JAHFEM010000486.1 GCA_023248505.1 Nitrospirota bacterium | reverse complement strand
GATGGAGAAGATTTTAGGTTATATCTTCGAGGGGTTGATTCCAAACAGCTGGCCATCGAATGCTTTTTTGGTGAATGGCGCTCGCTTCTATCAAGATACCGGCTGCCATCCGGAGTATTCCACTCCCGAGTGTGATAATGTTTTCGATCTGGTTGTGCATGATAAAGCGGGGGAGCGTCTTCTGGAGTCTTGTCTCCCCATCGCGGAGAAGCGCTTAAAAGAGGAAGGCCTTTCCGGGGAAATTTACATTTTTAAGAACAACACCGACTCGATGGGGAATACCTACGGCTGCCATGAGAATTACCTGATGCGCCGAGATCTCGATTTCTGGAAGGTCACCGAGCAGCTCATCCCCTTCTTTGTGACCCGGCAAATCTATAGCGGTTCGGGAAAGGTGCTTAAAGTTTCCGGAAAGAGCCATTACTTTATCTCTCAGCGCGCACAACATATCCACGAGAAGACCTCTTCCTCGACAACCTCCTCGAGAAGCATCATCAACACGCGCGATGAGCCTCATGCCGACGCGGAAAAGTACCGGAGGCTCCACATTATTGTCGGCGACTCCAACATGTCCGAGTATGCAACCTATCTGAAGGTCGGAACGACGGCCTTAATCCTTTCTATGATTGAGGAAGGCTTCAATGTGGTGGGGCTGGAGTTGGAAGATCCCGTCAAGGCAATGAGGGAGATATCGCGAGACCTGACACTGAAGAAACGGGTTCGCCTGGAGGGCGGAAAAGAGATGACCGCCATCGAGATTCAGAGGATCTATCTTGAAAAGGCGAAGGAGTATGTCGCTTCAGAGGATGAAGATGAGGTGAGCTACGATATCCTGGAACGATGGGAGTATGTTCTCAATGAGCTCGAAGAGGATCCCAACCGCCTCTCGCGTGAATTGGATTGGGTGATCAAGAAGGAATTGATCGGCTCATACATGGAGAGGAAAGGGTGCGGCTGGGATGATGCGCGTGTGGCGATGATGGACCTCCAGTATCACGACGTCAATCAAAACCGGGGGCTCTACTCGCTCTTGTGCCGACAGGACATGGTCGAGCGGATTGCCACGGAAGAAGATATTCAAAGGGCGATTCAGACCCCGCCGCAGACGACCCGCGCGAAAGTTCGGGGTGATTTTATCCGATTTGCCAAAGAAAAGAACCGCTCCTACACCGTCGATTGGACTTATCTCAAATTAAATGGGTACTGGGAAGAGACCATCCTCTGCATGGACCCTTTCTGCTCCGCCAACCAACGTGTGAAGGAACTCATTGCCGCTGCAACACCTTCTAAATAGTCCGGTCAGGACGGCCACCTTTCTCTTTGTCCTCCTCCTTTCTTTAATTTCTATGGGACTTCAGGCGCAGGAAACGGCCGCACCGGTTCAAGTAAAGCAGGGCGAGGTCGCGCTCATCACGCTTACGCTAGAGCCGGATGTCCAGTCTGTGGTAGGGACGTTTTTAGGCCAGTCGATTCCATTCTTTAAAAAGAACCCGGATGCATTTGCCGCCATCGTCGGAGTTGATCTGGCCCAGCCGATCGGTCCTCAGCCCTTTTCCGTTACGTGGAAAAAGAAAGAATCGATTGGACGCCAGGAATATGTCATTGATGTGATCTCCGCCTCTTTTGGTACCCAAGATCTGAAGCTTCCCAAAGCGATGGTCGATCTGGACCCTCCCACGCTCGCAAGGGTTGAAAAAGAACAGGAGCAGCAGAAGGTCATCTTTAACAAAAGTAGCGATCAGAGATTGTGGGAAGACGATTTTATCGTTCCAACCGAAGGAAAACCGATGGGAAAATTCGGATTTCGACGGATCATGAATGGCCAAGCAAGAAACCCTCACACGGGGGAAGATATCAGCGCGCCGCTGGGAGCCCCTGTTTTGGCCTCGAATGGCGGCAGAGTGATTCTGGTCGGTGATTTTTATTTTAATGGTCAAGCCATCTTTATTGATCACGGCCTGGGTCTCTTCAGCATGTATTTTCATCTCTCCCAGATCGCCGTCAAGGAAGGAGAGGTTGTGACAAAGTGGCAGACGATCGGGTCCGTCGGGCAGTCCGGTCGAGCGACAGGACCGCATCTGCACTGGGGGGTGCGGCTCAATGGAGCGCGTGTAAATCCCTTCTCTCTGATAGAGAAGAAGTTTGGCTGAACCGATCATCATCTGAATGCCCGTCTATGTTATATCGGGGGTCACGATGTTGGAAAGTAATATTCCTCAAAATCATCCTCTCCGTCTTTATTTTTTGATTCTCACCGAAAAGAACTTCCATCAAACGTTGAATTGGTCCGACCCGCTCGTCATCGACTACATCTCTAATCTTCTCCTTTATTTCACAAGAACAGATTATCTTTATGCCATTCGGGGCGGCCAAGGGAAGCGAATCGATACCGTCGCTGAAATGTTGATGGAAGGAGATATCCTGCTACGGGCCCAGACCATCGAGCGCGAGTGGGAGGTCAATCGCCATATCGGCGATTACACGCTTTTCATGAGCGGTCTTTTTCCGGAGTACTTGAAGCGATTAAAATCAGAAAAGAGCATTGAGCACTCGGACTTTC
>JAHFEM010000485.1 GCA_023248505.1 Nitrospirota bacterium | reverse complement strand
CGCTCCTCTTTGTCCCTGAAAAATGTCGGCCTTCCGAAAATAGAACCCGGCGGAAACGGGGCGCCGTTCGATCCGAGCTGAACACGCGCGGCGAGCGCAATCGGCGTCCTTACCAGGGAGAGATTCTTCAGTCAAGTCTTAAGGAGATCAGGGTGGCTCGACGGCCACATCTTGCGAATCCCCCAGGAGGAGAAACGGCTCTCCCCATTGGGTCGGGTCGGTCAAGCTCCAGGGACTTTCTGGATGGCGTTTGAATCGGAGGCCGCAATTCCCGGCGCCGTAGAGGAGGTAGGCGACACCGCTGCCGGAATCCTCGACCGGCTGGATGAAGGCCTCGGCGGTCGGCGCTTCCGACCGGTCGGTCCATCCGGTGACGCCGTACCACTTTCCGTCCGGCGCTTCGTGATAAAGACGGACCTGACTCACCCTTTTCGCGGGACCGACCTCGCGAAACCGCATCATGTCGGCCGGCGGACAGTTTGGATTCTCTTCGATTTCTTCCAGGATCATCTGGGCGCCTTTGCGCTGACCGCCGATCGGAAAGGGGGGGAGAAAGACCTTAGACGGAGGTCTCGGAGCGGATATAGCTCAGACGCACTTTCCCTTGCTTTAGATCGCGGTCGGCCTTCTTGTAGCGATCGATCTCGCCGATATCGTTCCAATAGCCGCGCGTTGCATAGCCGAAGAGCCTCTCATTCCGGCGAAGCATCTCGACGTACGCGTCGGTGATCGAATAGAAGGTCCGCGCCGGGATGAAGTCCATCACGCGCGGCTCCAACACATGGACGCCGGTAAACATCAACCGGCGCGATTTCTCTCCCTTCCACGGCGTCTTTCCGAGGATGTTCCGGACCTGATCCTTGGGATCGACTTCAATGGCCCCATATCGATCCACCTCGGGATCTTCTCGGAGGACCAGCGTTGCCGCGCCCTTTTTACGATGATGGAACTCCACCAATTTATCGAGGTTCAGGTCGATGAGGACATCGGCGTTGATCACAATGAAGGTTCCGCGCGCGAGCGCCGATTGAATGTTTTTAATCCCCCCGCCGGTCCCCAAGATCTGGGGCTCTTCGGAGTAGGTGATGTTCATCCCCAGTCGGAGCCCGTTTCCGACCTCCTTGATGATTTTTTCGCCGAGATAATGGACGTTGATGAAGACGTCGGTAATGCCGTATTTCTTCAGGAGCAGGAGGGTGTAGTAGATCAGCGGACGCTGCCCCACCGGCAGCAACGGTTTCGGGAGATCATTGGTCAGAGGGCGAAGCCGCGTTCCATAACCCGCGGCCAAAATCATCGCTTTCATTACCGTTGCAACTCCTCTACATATTCGGCGAGAAGGGACTGCAGCGGCGCCAAGCGTCGATACTTCTCGAGATTCCGCTTGACCTTTCGGAGGGTCGGAGGGACATACGGGAGAAATCGAGGGTTCTTTTTTACCTGATCGATATAGACGAATCGGCCGGCCGCTTTTAAATTCCGCTGGATGCTGACCAGATCGAAATACTCCCGGAACATCTCCGCCTGCACCCGCTCTCCCGAGCGCGCCTCCCTCCGCGTAAGATAATAGCCGATCAGATCGTCGATCACCTGCTCCGGAAGGTCGATATAGGAGTCCCGCAGCAGCGAGGCAAGATCGTAATGCGGCGGGCCCATCAAGGCGTCTTGAAAGTCGATCACGCGGATCGCCGCCCCCGCCGGTTCGGACTGAATCATCAGATTTCGGCTGTGATAGTCGCGATGGGTGAAGACCTGCGGAAGGGAGGCGAGCCGAAGGGAGATATCGGAAAAATGCGCCCGAATCGCCTCCCTTTGCTTCGGGGGAATCGGCGTCCCATTGCGGGCTTCGATGCCGTACTCGATGAAGTGATCGAACTCCCAAAGAAAGAGCGCCTGATCGAACGCCCGATGGTGCGCAAGGCAGCCGTCGGAAGGCGCGGCCGTCGCTTCCATTTGAATCGTCAGGAGGGTGTCGATCGCCTTGTGGTAATAATTTCTCAGCCCCGCTTCGTTGCCGTTCGCCTTCTCCTGAATCTTATCGGCCAGGGTGGTATCGCCGAGATCCTCCAGAAGAAGCCACCCGCGCGCCGGATCGTAGAAGAGGATCTCCGGAACCGCCACCTTGCAGGCGCGAAGATGGCGTTGAATATTGATGAAGGGGAGTTCGGCGATCGGGCTCGGGGCGCCGCTGACCGCCTCCTCGGAGGCCTTAAATCCCTCGGGGGCCGACATCACCATCAGGACCAGCGATCGGGCCGATCGCGGCTCGTTCCAGGTAATCCGGTGATAGGTGCGATTGGAGGCGTCACCGGCCAGGCGGGTGATTTCGATTTTTTCTGCCGAGAAACCGAGTGCGCCGTTTAAGATTTTCCGGAGGTGTTCTGAATCGACCATGAGTGCCCCAAAACCGCAGTTATTCTGCCATTAATTCTTTTTCCTGTCAATTCACCGGAAAGGGCCGATTGCGGAATGCGGCTTTCGGAATCAGGTCGGTCGATTCGCCTGGAAAAAGGGCGGCCACCCGGCCGCCGAGAGGGTTTTGTCGAAGTCCTCGAAAAGGT
>JAHFEM010000079.1 GCA_023248505.1 Nitrospirota bacterium | reverse complement strand
GCCGTCATGACCGGCTTCAAGGAAGACCTTCGCGATAAAATCCTCGGAACGAATCCCCATATCGTCATCACCGATCGGACCCGCGATGAGATTCCGGAGTACTCCCGGCTGGTCGATGAGGCGAAGAAAGTCCCGCACGTCGTCGCCGCCACCCCCTTTATCTTCAGGCAGGTCCTGCTTTCCTCCGACACAAGCGTCTTCGGCGTGGTTCTCCGCGGGGTCGATCCGGCGACCGAAGCGCAAGTGACCGAAATCGGAAAGAACATCATCGAAGGGCGGCTCGATTATTTAACGAATCCCCCCGATGCTTCCCTGCCCGAAGAGGGGATCACGGAACCGGGAACCGAGGGGGAGAAGAAGCTCCCCGGGATCATCATCGGAAGGGAATTGGCGGGCCGATTGGGGGCGTTCCTCGGAGACCGGATCAACATCGTCTCCCCGGTCGGAAAAGAAGGGACGTCGATCGGGAAATCGCTCACCGGGCCGATGGGCTTCACGCCGAAAATCCGAAAGTTCCGCGTGGTCGGCGTTTTCGACTCCGGCATGTACGAGTACGATTCCTCGCTCGCCTATATCTCCATCAAAGAGGCGCAGAACTTTTTTAATCTCTCCGACGTGGTCACCGGGATCGAGGTGAAGGTCGATGATATCTTTATCGCAGACCGGGTGGCGCAGAAGATCGAGGCCCATCTCAATTTCCCTTACCAGGCGCGCGACTGGATGAAGCTCAACCGGAATCTCTTCTCCGCGCTCCAGCTCGAAAAGATGATGATGTTCATTATATTGGTGTTGATCATTCTGGTCGCCTCCTTCAACATCGTCAGCACGCTCACCATGACGGTTGTGGAGAAGAGCCGGGAGATCGCCATCTTGAAGGCGATGGGGGCCACGCGCGAATCGATCATGCGGATCTTCATGCTGGAAGGGGTGATCATCGGAGGCGTCGGGGTGCTCTTCGGAATGCCGTTGGGGCTGGCGGTTTGTTGGCTGCTCCAAAAATTCTATACCTTGCCAAGCGATATCTACTACATCAGCCACCTTCCGGTGAAGATTCATGCAGTCGATGTCCTCCTTGTTTCTTCGGCGGCGGTCCTCATCGGTTTCCTCGCCACCCTCTATCCCTCTTGGCAGGCCGCCAAGCTCGATCCCGCAGAGGCGCTTCGGTATGAGTAATCGATCCGGAAGCGTCCACGCATTTGAACGGGTGCGGTTGCATGATTGAAGTCGCCGACCTCTACAAATCGTTTCCGATCGCCGGCAAGGAGCTGGTCATCCTGAAAGGGGTGACGATCTCGATCCAGAAGGGAGAGCTGTTGGCGATCGTCGGCGCTTCGGGCGTCGGCAAGAGCACCCTTCTCCATCTGCTCGGCGCGCTCGACCGCCCGACCTCGGGGAAAATCTTCTTTGAAGGGATCGATCTCTTCACCCGCTCCGATCGGGAGCTGGCCGAATTTCGAAACCGAAAGATCGGCTACGTCTTTCAGTTCCACCATCTTCTCCCCGAATTTACCGCGCTCGAAAATGTCATGATGCCGGGATTAATCCAACGGATGGACCGGAAGCAAATCGCGTCGGCCGCGCAGGAGGTGCTCGAATCGGTCGGTCTGGCCCAACGTCTCCATCACCGGCCGGGACAGCTCTCCGGCGGCGAGCAGCAACGGGTCGCCATCGCCCGGGCGCTGGTGCTTCGGCCGCAATTGATTTTGGCCGACGAGCCGACCGGCAACCTCGACACCCATACGAGCGATGAGGTCTTCGCCCTGCTGAAAGGGCTCAACCGGGAGAAGGGGATCACCTTCGTTCTGGTCACGCACAACGAGAAGCTGTCGCTTCAGGCCGATCGACTCATTAAAATGGTCGATGGAAAGATTGAAGGGGTGTGAGGATAAAAAAAGGGAGCGACCCGAAGATCGCTCCCTGCTGAAATCGTCGAACCTTTAAAACCCAAGGCTCACCTGCGCGACGTGACGCCGGTCGGAGCGCTGGCCGGAGACGGCCCCTACTTCTTCGGCATAGGTCGCATACGAAATCGAAAGAATCCAGAAGTCGACACTGGCGCCGGCCGTCAGGTAGCCGCCGTTGACCCCGGCCCGAACCGCCAGGATCATCGGGAAGCGGAACTCTGCGCCGAGATGGGCCCGCTTGTAGAGGTCGTTATCGCCCTCGACGTTTTTGGTCAGATCGTCGATCTCGACGGCAAAGGTCGTCTTCAAGATCCAGAGATCGGGATTGATCGAAGCGCCGATGTTCACCTGCTGTGGAATTTTCCCCAGCTCTTTGAAGTCGAGATCGGTGATGTTCGAAACGACCAGGGCGACGCTCGGCTTGAGGGGCGTTTTGAAATTGAACTTCGTCCCGAGATCAAACGCAATATCGGATTTATTCACCCGTTGGTCGAGCGGGTCAAAATCGCTGCCGGCGATCTCTGGAGCGGTATAGACATGAACGATCCCGTCGCGCTTCACATATTTTCCCGTCACGCCGACTTGCAACCGCTGGTCGAAGAAACCGAGCGCCCCCGAGAGAAGCAGACCGGTATCCAGCTTGATGTCGGTGAACACAACCGGGTTCGCCCTGTTTCGGATCTCCATATCGAGCGTCGCCTGTCCGAGCGCCCCGATGGCAAAGTTGTGCATGAAGAAATTCGGCAGAACCGATGCGCGTACGTGCTGATGCTCCCCGACCATCCCGCTGAGGAACTCGGCCACCGCCGCCTCACTGTCGGTGTCTAAATCGCTTAAATCCTGATAAAGCGAGTTGCTGTTTTCGGAGAATTCCACGACCGGATTGAGGATATCGACTCCGCCGAATCCGCTCACGTCGTTCAAACCGGCCGGGTTGTAAAACATCGCATTCTCGTCGTCCGAGAGGGTAATGAACGCCCCTCCCATTCCAAGCGGCCGAATCCCTCGGTAGAGGTTCGGAAGCTCTTCGGCATCCGCCATCCCCATTCCCAGAAGTCCCCCGACCAAGATCCCCAAGATGATCCCTTTTTTAACCATCGCGCTCTCCCCTAAATATGTCCGAGTCATTAGATGGAGCCCAGGAAGCTCTGAAGCGTCGTTGAATTGGCGCCGTCCAACTGCTCCTGAATCTCACGGATGTGGCCGCTGATGTTTTCATTGCCAAGAGCGGCCTCGGTCAATCCGGCTCCCATGTCGTTGACATCTCGGAGCACCCGGCTAATGAGCGCGACACCTTCAATGACGCTCAAGTCGAGTTCCTGAACGGTCGGGATCTGGTTCGGTCTCCCATCTGATCCGTACCCGCCGGTATTGCTCCCAAGCAGGACAACCAGATCGACGACGGACGCCACCGCGAGTTGAAGCCCCTGATCGGGCGTTCGAGCCGGAAGATTCGTGAGAAGCAGAACGGCACTGTTCATGTCGCTGACATTCACCGAGGTCGGGCTTATAAAGTGAGCCGAGAAGAGGGTGTAGCTGCTTCCGGGCGCAACCGGCCTGTCAGCGGCCTCTTGAATCAGATCGAAAACATCCAACCCCGCGCGGCCGGCAAAAGCGGAGGCATAGAGGCTGACGACCTCGGGGTCGCAGGTCGGCGCCGAGAGTGTCGTTCCACAGAGGTCTTGGAGGATCTCGACCGCATCCGCATACTCTCCGTCGTCGAGCGCGATCCGCGCCTTCTCGAGTTTGGCTTCGTCGGTGCCGTCGTCGGCCATGCTTTCAAAAACACTCTTTCCGCCGCAGCCTTGGCCGTCCGCGCCGCCGAGAAATAAACCGGTGGTGAGAAGAAACCCGATCCAGATAATCGTCTTTAAGTTAAAACGCATGGTCCTCTCCTCTTTAGTCATTCCTTATTCGGATATATTCTAATGGGATTACAAATGACAGGGTGGTCTCAAACACGTTTACAAAGGTAACAGGAAATCGAGGTTTGTCAAGGAATGGAGGGGATGCCGGACGGATGAGATCCGTTCCGATCTCATCCATTATATAGATATATACAGAGGGTCAGGAGCGAATGGCGGCTTTCAGCGACGAGACCAGTCCCGAGAGTCGGGAGAGATACGCGGGATCGTTCGGGGCGGTTTCGATGATCTTGACCAGGGCGCTGCCGACGATGACCCCATCGGCCGCCCGGGACATCTCCTTCGCCTCTTCCGGGGTGCAGATGCCGAAGCCGACGGCGACCGGCCGGTCGGTGATCGACTTCAATTTCTGAATCCGAGTTCGAATCGATTCCTTCTCGGTCAAGGCCGCCCCGGTGATTCCGGTGAGGGAGACATAATAAACAAACCCGCCGCTGTCCTTGACGATCCGCTCCGCCCGATCGGAAGGAGTGGTCGGCGCCACCAGAAAGATTAAATCGATCAGATGGCGCTTCGCGAGAGACAAGAATTCCTTCGCTTCTTCGTGGGGAAGATCGGGAACGATCAGGCCGTCGACCCCGGCCCCCTTCGCCTCCTTGAAGAAAGCGCCGAGGCCGAAGGCGTAGACCGGATTCGAATAGGTCATCAAGATCAGGGGGATCTTCGTCTGGCGGCGGAGCAAAGCGACCAGATCCAAAACGCCGCGCAGCGTGACCCCTTGCTTCAGCGCCCGCTCCGACGCCTTTTGGATGGTGGGACCGTCGGCGACGGGGTCGGAGAAGGGGACGCCCAATTCAATCAGGTCGGCCCCCGCTTTTTCAATCTCCATAACAATCTGCGCCGTCTGGGAAAGCGTCGGGTCCCCCGCCATGACATAGGCGATCAGCGCCTTCTCCCCCCGGGTCGCACCGTTTTTAAAAGTCGACTCGATCCGGCTCATGAGGGGTCCTTTTCTGTTGAAGGAGCAGTGGCGGGAGCGGCGGCCGGCGGCCGATTCCGATGGAGGATCGGCTCAATCTCTCCGTCCTCGAAGGCGGCGATAAAAGTATCGACGACCTTCGGATCGAATTGTGTTCCGGCATGCCGGCGCAGCTCTTGGAGGGCAATCTCCGAAGGAAGCCCCTTTCGGTAGGGACGGTCGGAGGTGATCGCGTCGAACGTATCGCTGACCGAGATAATCCGGGCCATGATCGGAATGCCCCCTCCCTTCAACGCATCGGGATACCCTTTTCCGTCATACTTCTAATGATGGTGTCGGATGCCGGGGACAATGGCGCGGAGCGGCCGGATATTTTCGACGATCTTGGCCCCGATCACGGTGTGATTCTCCATCATCTGGGCCTCTTCCGGCTCGAGACGGCTCGGTTTTCCCAGAATCCGGTCTTCAATCCCGATCTTACCGATGTCATGGAGCGCCGCCGCGAGCTTCAACTGATCCAACTCTTCCTGAGAAAGGCCCAGCCGTTTTCCGACCACCATACTGTATTCCAATACCCGCTTCGTGTGGCCGCCGGTGTAGGCGTCTTTGGCCTCGATGGCATCTCCGAGCGCCGCCGCCGTGCTGAGGAAGGTCTCTTTCAATTCTTTGTACAGGCCTGCATTCTCAATGGCGATGGCCACCTGACCCGCCAACGATTTAAACCCTTCCAGATCGACGTCGGTAAATTTCCCCCGCTTTTTGTTGATCGCCTGGAGCACCCCGACCATTTTCTCGCGAATCTTCACCGGAACGCAGATCATGTTGCGGGTGACGAAACCGCTCTTCTCATCCGCGCTCTTGAAGAAATGCGGGTGCGTCCGGGCGTCATTTACGCTTTGGGCCTCGCCTGTTTCCACGACCCAACCGGCGATCCCTTCCCCCGGCCGGAGGCGAATCTCCCGGACCGTTTCTCCTTTATCCCCCAGCGCCACCTCGAAGAAGAGTTCTTTCGTCTCAGGGTCGATCAACAAGAGAGAGCCGACCTCGGAGCGCATCAAGCGGGTCGCCGACTCCATCGCGCGTTTGCGAACCTCCCGGTCGTCCAACGTGGAGCTCAGCAGCCGGCCCATCTCCTCCATGGCTTTCAGGATTTCCAGCCGCGCTTTTTGGGCGGCAACCTTGTTTTTCAACCGGACCTCTGCAACACGGATTTGGACAACCGGCTTTTTGCGTTTTTTCTGAACGGCCGCTTTTGTCCCCTTCTTCGTCGTTGCAGGCATGATTCCTCCGCGCTTTTTACTTGGCGCCCCTGATCCTCGACGCGAATGCATTCATCTGGGAGAGTTGATGGACATCCTTGTCGCCCCGCCCGGAGAGATTGACGATGATCAATTGCTCTTTGCTCAAGGTGGGGGCCAACTTCACCAGATGGGCGATCGCATGAGCCGATTCGAGCGCCGGCAAAATCCCTTCGGTCTCCGCCAGAAGCTGAAAGGCGGCCAGCGCCTCCTCATCCGTCACATAAGTATAATCGATCCGCTTCAGATCCCGGTAGTAGCTATGCTCGGGGCCGACCGCCGCATAGTCCAGCCCGGCCGAGACCGAATGGGTGGTCTGTATCTGCCCGCTCGGATCTTGAAGAAGGTACGTCATCGTCCCGTGGAGGACGCCGACCGAGCCGCCGGAAAATCGCGCCGCGTGCTGCCCCGGCGCGATGCCGCGCCCCCCCGCCTCCACGCCGATCATCCGCACCGACTTGTCCGAAAGGAACGGATAGAAAAGGCCGATCGCGTTGCTTCCCCCGCCGACGCAGGCGATGAGGGTATCGGGAAGCCGTCCCTCGGCCCGCAAGATCTGCTGGCGCGCCTCCTGCCCGATGACCGATTGGAAATCGCGGATCATCATCGGGTAAGGGTGCGGCCCCAGAACCGATCCGAGGATGTAGTGGGTCGTTCGGACATTCGTCGTCCAATCGCGCAGCGCCTCGTTGATCGCATCCTTCAGCGTCCGGCTCCCGGCATCGACCCCAGTCACCTTCGCTCCGAGCAGACGCATCCGGATGACGTTCAGCGCCTGCCGCTCCATATCTTCGGCGCCCATATAGACCTCGCAGGCGAGTCCCGCGCGCGCCGCCACCGTCGCCACCGCCACCCCATGCTGCCCCGCGCCGGTCTCGGCGATCACCCGCTGCTTCCCCATCCTCTGGGTGAGCAGGATCTGGCCCATCGTGTTGTTGATCTTGTGGGCGCCGGTGTGGCAGAGGTCCTCGCGCTTCAGATAGACCTTGGCCCCGCCGAGCCGCTCCGAGAGCCGCTTTGCGAAGTAAAGGGAGGTCGGCCGGCCGACGTAGCTCTTCAGCCCCTCGGCCAACTCTTTCTTGAACGCCGGATCGCGCCGGGCGGACAAGTAAGCGGCCTCCAGCTCTTCAAGGGCCGGCATCAATGTCTCCGGGACGTATCTTCCGCCGTACGGGCCGAACCTTCCTTTTTTATTCGGTAACAACATGAACTTCTCCCGCTCTCTTCGCGCTTTCGATGAATCGCTTCACCTTCAGCGGATCTTTCTTTCCCTTTTTGATCTCCACCCCGCTGCTCACATCGACGCCGTAGGGACGGACGGTCGCAATGGCCGCTTCGACGTTCTCCGGCGTCAGGCCTCCGGCGAGGATGACTTTC
>JAHFEM010000484.1:692-2574 GCA_023248505.1 Nitrospirota bacterium | reverse complement strand
TCGATTCCCAGCCAAGCGTAGGCGACATAGCCTTTCGTAATCAGCTCGTTTAAGACGCGCTTGGCGGTGTTGATCGGAATGGCAAATCCGATTCCGACGCTTCCTCCCGAAGGGGTGAAGATCGCGGAATTAATTCCGATCATCTTTCCATCCGAATTGAGAAGCGGACCGCCGGAGTTGCCGGGATTGATGGCGGCGTCGATCTGAATGACCTCCTCCATCTCCAGATCGCCGGCCCGAATGCTCTTCCGGACGGAGCTGATGATGCCGGAGGTCAAGGTTCGCTCCAGGCCGAACGGATTGCCGATCGCCAACACTTTTTGGCCCGGCCGGAGCCCGTCCGAATCCCCCACGGGGATGATCGTAAGCCGGTCGGGAGGGGCATTTATTTTGATTACGGCGAGGTCGGTTTGCGGATCGGTTCCGATCATCTCTCCCGGCCACTTGCTCCCGTCCGCCAGGGTCACCTCCAGCCGTTCGGAATCTCGAATCACATGGTTGTTGGTGAGGATATATCCTTTCTTGTCGATGATTGAACCTGAGCCGGACGCTTCGGAAGGAACCGGATTGAGGAAAAAATCGTATGTTACGGCGATGCTGGTGATATTGACGACGCTGGCGTTGACGCGCTGGTAGATCTCAATCGTGTTCTCCTCGTCCCCCACCAGTGCCGTTGAGGAGAGAGGAAATACGAGAAAGAAAACCAGGGACGAAAAAGTCAAGGCAATCCACCCGATGCGGATGCCGCTGTTCTTCGAATTTGTTTTTTTAGATAATAAAGGGTTCCGTGTCAGGGATATCCTCCCGGGGAGGCGATTCAGGCTGTTGTTTTTCCCACGACAATCGTGCCGATTACATTACCGAAAGTCTGATCAGTAGAGAAGAAGAGGGTATACGAATAGGTTCCGGCCTTCTCGAATTTCATTTCAACCGTTGTAAAGGGTGAGATGAAGGAAGGAGGATCCAGCGCCGGCGCCTTCGGCTCGATCTGGATTTGAAGGTGATAGGTTGTCAGGTTATTCCAAGAGACCGTCTCCCCCGGTTCGATTTTTAAAATGGGCGGATGAAGTTCCAGGCCCGATCCCATCGCTCCGTTCGAAATTTGAATATGTGTTCGGCGACCTTGATCGGCCGTAAAGGAGGCGCAACCGGTCAGTAGGACGATAAGCAGGACGAAGATTGGAAATCCCCTTATCCTCCGATGCGAAAGAGGGCGGGTCCGATGGATCATGGTGTTTTGGGAGATTCTCCTTGTATCCGATTGATCAACTTTTCCCGCTCTCCGGGCAATTCAGGCAAGACCAAAAACTGAATGAGCGCCCACGAGCGGTTTCGGTCCCCATCGACCTGGATCCGGTAGAGACCACGGTATTAGAGCTTCGATTCTTCGGGCGTCATGTTTAAATCTTTGGGATGGGTTTGAATAAAACCGGCGCGTTGATCGGCCACCGCAATGTCATACCCCTCCGCCTCCAGCGCTTCTTTAATTCGATCAAACGCCGTCGAATAACCGAATTTAAACATGACGGCATCTTTCGAAAAATCTTCCGGCGGTTCTCGCTGCTCCGGTCCCGTCGCACAGGCAGCCAACAGGAAAAAAAGAATATAAGGGATCGCCTTTTTCACAGCATCCTCCGCACAATGATCAGCACTCTAATGGAGTGTTGATTCGGTTGTCAATGGAAATGTGAATGTGTGGACTGGGAGAGCCCGCGCTTGCCTTCCGTCGCGGAACCGTTTTCTTGTTTCTTTGAGTGTAATATCCGGTTTAAGGCGCTGTCAAGATAGCCGGAAAGGAGGGTTTGGATGATTCGATCAGATGAGCTTTTCAAGGTCTTCGATGATTTCGGTGACCTTTTTATAACGCTTCGATTTTTCTTTT
>JAHFEM010000484.1:0-682 GCA_023248505.1 Nitrospirota bacterium | reverse complement strand
GATGGCTTTGAGAATGATTTGGTTGAGTTTCTCCGGAACTTTGGGATTGATGGCGCGCGGAGGGGTGGGGGGGGTGTGAAGATGGTGATAATAGACATCTCCCTGGACGAACGGCGGACGCCCCGCGACCACGCGGTAGAAGGTGCAACCGAGCGAGTAAATATCCGATTGCTGATCGACTTTTTCTCCCAGAATCTGCTCCGGCGCCATGTAAAGGGGGGTTCCCTTGACCGATGTTTTATCGGCCGCCGATTCACTGACCACCTTCGCCAGGCCGAAGTCCATGATTTTGATCCGTTGATCATGGGCCAGCATCACGTTGGCCGGTTTCAAATCCCGATGGACGACGCTCATACTGTGCGCATAAGCGACCCCGATGCAGATCTCTTTCATAATCCCGATCAACTTCGCGAAGGGCGCCGCATTTTTCTCCAGATATTCCTTGAGCGTAATTCCATTGACATATTCCATTGAGATAAAAATCTCATCTGCATTCTTGCCGGTATCGAAGATCGTCACCACGTTTGGATGATTAAGCGCCGCCGCAATCCGGGCCTCTTGCAAGAAGCTCTGGAGCATCAGTTCGTTATCACGGATGGCCGGCGGCAGGACTTTGTAGGCGACCACCCGCTTTAAGAGAGTGTCTTCGGCCTGATAGACAACCCCCATCCCTCCCTGACCG
>JAHFEM010000483.1 GCA_023248505.1 Nitrospirota bacterium | reverse complement strand
TCTTGGATGAAATCGGCGAATTGAGTTCGGCCGCCCAGGCGAAGCTCCTTCGTTTCCTCCAGGGAAAGGTGATCATGCGGCTGGGAAGCGCGCGCGAAATCCATGTCGATACCCATGTGGTCGCAGCGACCAACAAAGACCTGGAACGGGCCGTCGAAGAGGGAACCTTCCGCGCCGATCTTTACTACCGCATCAAGGTCGTTCAGATTCTCCTCCCTCCCCTTCGAGATCGGCGGGAAGATATCCCGCTTCTGGCCGCGCATTTCACGCAGCAGCTCGCGGAGGAGTTGAATCTCGCTTCCAAGCCGCTATTGACGCCTCAAGCGCTGCATCGGCTCCAGGCCGCCGACTGGCCCGGGAATGTACGCCAACTGGAGAACGCCCTCTACAGCGCGCTTGTTCGCTCCCGTCCGCCTCAGCTTTTGGATGAGGAGATTCTCTTCTCCGATGCCCCCACCTGGAACGGCGCCTCGGAAATAGAAAATGAAGCGCCCCTGGATGCCATCACGAAAGAGCTCCTCCTTAAAATTCTCAAAGAGAGCAACTGGGACACCATCAAGGCCGCAGAAGCCCTCAAAGTCAGCCGGGGAACCGTCTATTACAAACTGAAGAAGTATGGGATTAATCTCCGGGACGCCGCAAAACGAAGCATCAACATGTAGTCCTACCCCCTTAAATCAAACTTCACCTCTTACTTTAGATTCGGCAATGGCATCCGGAATCCCTCATCGCGCTGCGCCGGAAGGACGATCAGGAGTAGATTTCAAACCTTTTTAAAATCGATTTCAAGGAATTGAAATCGGACCCCTCTGAATTTTCCCATCGATCTTCGGCCTCTTCTCCGAAATTCGGAATAGGTCTCGTTTATTCAATCGGTTAGGCAATCTTATTTTTCGACGAGCGGACTGCCCTCTTCTTGGCATATGCTTTGCTCTTTCAATTATCGAAACGCTTCAGCCAAGGGGAATCATGAACAAAGGTGCGATCACCTACGCTCTTCCGAATTGGAAAAAACCGTTCGGCTTAATGGCCCTTTCCTTCTTTTTTACCTTCTTCATCCTCCTTGGCGTCGATTCGGTCCAGGCGGCATCGCTCGACTTCGGTTGGGGAACGCCGATTGAGATCACCGAAAAGATCGAGAGGAAGGGTGAGAAACAATATCTCGTTTGGCCGATTCAGATCAGCAATCGCAGCGGCAAGCGGTGGCTGCCGCGTCTCGACATCGTCGCGGTGACCGATACCGGAAAACAGTATGCCCCGACCCCAACGCTGAAGGTCAGCGCCTCCGGAGAGGCCGCCAGCCTGGCCAGCCTGGAGAACCATCTCTTTCCTTCCGTCACGCGCCATGCGATGGTTGTTTTTGAGCGGATCGATCCGAAGGCGAAGGTGATTCACCTTTATGTCGGCGGCTTGGTCGACATCCCCGACCGGGAGATGAAGTATCTCCGAATCACCTACAAACGCTCGCTGTCGGGATGGGAATGGGAGGACTCCAGTGCTTTGGAATAGCTTCAAGAATCGCTTCATCAAAACGGAGAATAAAGCCGGCCTCAGATCCGAGAGCGCCGGTCTGACCGATATCGGATTGAGAAGGAGCCACAACGAAGATGCGATCTTCCTCTCGGACGAAGCCGGTCTCTATCTGGTCGCCGACGGGATGGGAGGTCATGCCTGCGGGGAGGTCGCAAGCGCCATGGCGATCGAAACCGTCTCGGAAAAGTTCGCCTCGCCCGATCGAGAAAAGCCCTCCTTCCTGCTGCAAGAGGCGATTCGAGAAGCAAACGGCCGGATCTTTCAATACTCCAGAGAGAAGATCAAACCTCCGGAAGGAACGGAGACGCTGACCGGGTATGGAACGATGGGGACGACGATCGCCGCGCTGCTCCTCTCCGGCGAGGCGGCATGGATCGCCAATGTCGGCGACAGCCGGGCTTACCGGCTTCGGGACGGCCGCCTCGAACTCCTCACGCAAGATCACACCCTGGCCGCTTCGCTCCAACCTCCCGACGGCAAAACGCCTCCTCCCAGCCTGCGGTCCAAATTTAAGCACGTCCTGACCCGTGCGCTCGGCGTGGAAGCGAAGGTTCAAATCGACCTTCGCGAAGAGAGCATCCAACCGGGCGATCTCTTCCTCCTCTGCTCCGACGGCCTCACCAACATGCTCCCGGACGCGCAGATCGAGAAGATCCTCTCTTCGTCCTTCTCGACGCAGTCGGCGTGTGAAACCCTGATCAAAGAGGCCAATCGGAGCGGCGGCAAGGACAATATTTCCTGCGTGCTGGTGCGGCCCCGGTGAGAGGCTTTCTATCATTGATACCCTAACAGAATGTCAAAAAACATTCCCTCGGCTTGAAATGCCGTCATTCCCGCGAACGCGGGAATCCAGGGTTTTTGATTTATAGAAACTGGATTGCTTCCGCGAAGCGATCGGAGGCGCCAGGCACATCAAGTAGGTTTCAGGCGCTTTGCTTCCGCGAAGCGATTGGAAAGCGCTGACGCGCACGATTGAAACAGGCGCTTTCCCGATTAAATATCGTTTCCTGTGCTATCGGGAATGACACAATGAGCGTTTTTCA
>JAHFEM010000482.1 GCA_023248505.1 Nitrospirota bacterium | reverse complement strand
TTGGGGCGAAGCCCCATTCCAATCACAATCTAAAAATTAAAAGAAATTCGCCCCCGTCACCCCAACCCTCTCCCACCCTCCGGGGAAGAGGGATTTCTCAGCACAGCAGACCCATTCGCAATGAGGTGCCTGGGGCGAAACCCCATCGGGATCGCCCCGAATAGATCCTCCTCGACCCGATCCGGACTTGACACTCCCCCCCGAATCGCCTTATATAGACCTATTCCGTCCGCGCCGGCGAGGATCATCCGGTCGCGCCCTTTGCTCGTCCGACCCGTATCTTCCGATCTGCTCACGCAAATCGCAATTTTTTTAGCAAGGAGAAGAGCCGATGGACCATCCACTCTTTCAAATAATCATCATTCCGCTCGGCGTCTTTGCCGCCGCGACCGCGGTCGCCCTGATTGTGAGGAGCGTTCTCCTGCGTCTCTTCCACCGGTGGGCGGCGAAGACCGAAACGGAGATCGACGATCTCTTCTTGAGCGCCCTTCGCGTCCCTTCGATCAACTGGGCGATCGCCGTCGGACTCTATGTCGCCATCGGCACCTCCACCCTTCCCGCTTCCTACGTCGCCTACTCTTTCAAAGCCATCCATGTCTTGATTATCCTCTCGGTCACCCTCGTCTTCGCCAACGTCTCCTCAAAGCTGGTCGCCTATTCGATCAAGAAGGCGGCGATTTCCGTCCCCCTGACCGGGCTCTCGCAGACGATTATCAAAGGCACCGTCCTGGTGATCGGTTTTCTGATTCTCCTCGGGACCCTCGGTATTTCGATTACCCCGCTGATCACCGCCTTGGGGGTCGGCGGCCTCGCCGTGGCGCTCGCCCTTCAAGACAGCCTTTCGAATCTCTTCGCCGGAGTTCACATCCTGGTGGAGCAGCCGGTCCGCGTCGGCGACTTCATCCGCCTGGAGACCGGCCAGGAGGGATACGTCACCGACATCGGCTGGCGGACCACCCGCATCCGGATGCTTCCGAACAACCTGGTGATCATCCCGAACAACAAGCTTTCCCAGAGCATTCTGACCAACTACTACCTCCCGGAGCCGCGAATGGCGCTCTTGATCCCGATCGGGGTCAGCTACGCGTCCGACCCCGATCATGTCGAGCGGATCTTGGTGGAGGAGGCGACTGAAGGCGCTCGGGAGATCCCCGGGCTGCTCGCCGATCCGGCCCCGTTTGTCCGGTTCATCCCCGGCTTCGGCGACTTCTCCCTCAACTTCACATTGATTTGTCAGGTGCGGGAGTTCACCGATCAGTACCTCGCCCAACACGAGTTGCGGAAGCGGATCTTGAAGCGGTTCCGGAAAGAGGGGATCGAGATCCCCTTCCCCAGCCGGACGGTTTACACGCGGGAGGCCGATGGAAAGTCGCCGGCGAGAGACGGGGCCGGCCATGGGGCAGAGCAGAGGGAGGCAAGGGGAGAGGACCAGACGAGCGAGGCCGGATAACGGCGGAGGAGAGATTGCGCAGAGGAGGCCGATGGATCGCGGGTTGGCTGGCAACGGTGGGGATGATCGGGCTCCTCTGGGGCTGCCCCGCCGCGGAGCGGACCAACGAAGGAAACGGGCCGGTCACCCTCGTCTTCAAGCATGGACAGATCGAGGGGAACCCCGCCGCCTTCCAAGCGCTTTTGAGACAATTTGAGGAGAACCATCCTGGGATTCTGGTCCGGGATGAGATCCTTCCCTCCTCTTCCGATCAGCAGCACCAATTTTATGTCATCAGTCTGGAGGGGCGGTCGGCCGACTTCGATCTGATGTCGCTCGACGTGATCTGGGTGCAGGAGTTCGCCCGGGCCGGCTGGGCCCGCGACCTCTCCGACCTTCTCCCCGCCGCGGAGCGCGAGGCGTTCTTCCCCGGACCGATCGACGCCGCCCTGTTCGACGGGCGGGTCTATGCGATCCCCTGGTTTTTGGATGCCGGTCTGCTCTATTATCGAACGGACCTCCTGGAAAAGCACCGGCTCGCCCCGCCGAAGACCTGGCGTGATCTGGCCGCCGCGGCGCAGACGGTCCTCCGGGGGGAGCGCGATCCGCAGCTGAGAGGGTTCGTCTGGCAGGGAAAACAGTACGAAGGTCTGATCTGCAATGTCCTGGAGGTCATCTGGTCGGCGGGAGGAGAGGTGCTCGATGAGAATGGCCGGGTCGCCCTCGCCAGTGCAAAGGGCGCCGAGGCGCTCACCTTCTTGCGCGATCTGATCGGGGAGGATCGCGTCTCCCCGCCGATGGTGACGACCGCCGACGAGGAGACGACCCGTCGCCTTTTCGGAGAGGGCCGGGCGATTTTCATGCGCAACTGGCCTTACGCCTGGAACCTCTTCCAACGGGAGGGATCGGCGGTGCGGGGGAAGGTCGGCGTTTCTCCGCTGCCGCACTTCCCGGGCTACCCCTCCGCGGCGACCCTGGGGGGATGGCAGTTGGGGATCAACCGCTTCTCGCGCCATCCGAAAGAGGCCGAGGCGTTGCTCCTTTATATGACCTCTCCGGAGGTGCAGCGAACGATGGCGATCGAGACCGGGTATAACCCGACCCGCAAAGCGGTTTATGACGACCCGGCGCTGGCGGCCGCCCAGCC
>JAHFEM010000481.1 GCA_023248505.1 Nitrospirota bacterium | reverse complement strand
CTTCCGGGCGGAACGGAGGTTTTTATCGATCCCCGCGGAGAGATTCCCCTTTTTCTCCTTCCTTTTTCTCTCCCCGATGCCCTCGTGCCGACGCTCTTAATCGTCACCCCCGGCGGGGCGACAACGCTGGCGCACCTGGTCCGGGAGATTGAAAAAACCATTCTGAAGGTCTTTGGCCTGCGAGAGCGAGGGCGATGGGTCCGGATGTGCGGCGTCGAAGAGGGCGAGATCAGAAAATGGATGGAAGAAGCCTCCTTCGAAACCGAGATCGAATTGAAGTCCTACCCGGCGCCGGGGGGAGTCGATCTTCTGGTCCGGTCGCGGCATGAACCTTCGCTGAAGGGCATCATGGAGACAATCGAGGCCAAATGGGGAAAGCTCTGCTACAGCTTGGAGGGAGAAACCCTGGAAGAGGTGGTCGGGAAACTCCTCCTGCAGCAGAAAACGTGGCTTGCGGTCGCGGAGTCGTGCACCGGCGGGCGAATTGCCGCCCGAATCACCCGTGTTCCCGGCAGCTCCCGTTATTTCGATTCGGCCTGCATTACCTACAGTAACCGGTCGAAAGAACAATGGCTGGAGGTTCCGAGCCGCCTTCTCCTGGAAAAAGGGGCGGTCAGCGCCGAAGTGGCCGCCGCAATGGCCGAGGGAGTCCGGCGAAAAGAAGGGGTCGCTCTCGGTCTCTCCGTCACCGGGATTGCCGGCCCGGACGGCGGCACCCCTCAGAAACCGGTCGGGCGAGTCTATATCGCCCTCTCGGATGGGAGTGAAACGATCCCCGAGCAGTTTCAGTTTCACGGCGATCGAGAGGAAATCCAAGCCCAGGCAGCGCAGATCGCCTTGGAGAAGGTGAGAAGACATCTCGTTCGGAGCGCGGAATTCGGCGTGCGGCGTTAAACCCAAAAGAACAGATCTTGTTCTACTTTTCTGACTCGGCCTGCTGCGCTCCGAGCTCCGCATGCGAAACGCCTCCCGCCTTTCAAAAAAAGTAAAAAAATGGTATAAGAGTGGATCGGATTTTTAGAACACTCATGATGAGAATTCGTCTTTTTATTGCGTTGCCGATCTCGGAAGAGATCCGAAAGCGTTGCGAGGCGCTGGAGGAGATCGGCCGGCAAAAAGTTTCTTCCATTCGATGGATTGATCCGGGACAGATTCATCTAACCCTTTTCTTCTTGGGTTGGACCGATCCGGCCTTGCAGCCGAGCATGGAAGCCCAGATTCGGGAGGCGGCCCGGGAAGCGGCCCCCTTCTCTGTTCAGGTAGCCGGATTAGGGGTCTTTCCGAAACCCTCCTCGCCCAAGGTGTTCTGGGTCGGCGTCTCAAGCGATCCGGCGCTGCTGGCCCTGCAGCAGAATCTCTCGATGCGGATGGCCGCGCTGGGGTTTTCCATGGAGGCGCGTCCCTATCGTCCCCATCTGACTTTAGGCCGAATCAAGGGACCGGTTCCTGAAGACTTTACCCGCTGGGTCACTGAAGGAGGCGGACTTCAGATCGGACGATGCGAAATGGAAACCGTAACGCTGATGGAAAGCCGGACAGGACCGGAGGGATCGATTTACATCCCCCTGTTCACAACGGCGCTGGGGGGATCTCCTCAAGAACGGGTGATCGGGTTGTAATCAGATTGTGAACATCTTACCTTGCTAAGGAGAAAACATGGCGGAGCGAGAAGTAAAAGAAAGAGAGAGCCACCGAGAAAAAGCACTCGAGCTGGCAATGGCGCAGATCGAAAAGCAATTCGGAAAAGGGGCGATTATGAAGCTGGGGGCCGATGAGATTGCGGCTAATGTCCCGGTGATCCCGAGCGGATCGCTGGGGCTCGATATCGCACTGGGCGTGGGGGGACTTCCCCGCGGACGGGTCATCGAGATCTTCGGGCCGGAGTCGTCCGGGAAAACCACCCTCACCCTTCATGCCATCGCCGAGGCGCAGAAGGCAGGAGGGGCCGCCGCGTTTATCGACGCCGAGCATGCCCTTGATATCCACTACGCCGGACGCTTGGGAGTGAAGGTCGACGACCTCCTCGTCTCTCAGCCCGACACGGGAGAGCAGGCGCTGGAGATCGCAGAAACCCTCGTCCGAAGCGGCGCCCTCGACATCATCGTGATCGACTCGGTGGCGGCCCTGGTTCCCCGCGCCGAAATCGAGGGGGAAATGGGCGACTCCCACATGGGATTGCAGGCCCGGCTGATGTCTCAGGCGTTGCGGAAGTTGACCGCGGCGATTTCGAAGTCGCAGACCACGGTGATCTTCATCAATCAGATCCGGATGAAGATCGGTGTGATGTTCGGAAACCCGGAGACGACCACCGGCGGAAATGCGCTGAAGTTCTACTCCTCGGTCCGGCTCGATATCCGGCGCGTGGAGGCGATCAAAGAGGGCCAAGAGGTCACCGGAAACCGCGTTCGGGTGAAGGTCGTCAAAAATAAGATCGCTCCCCCCTTCCGCCAGGCCGAATTCGATGTTCTCTTCAATGTCGGCATCTCCAAGCTGGGAGAGATCCTCGACCTGGGTGTCGAGAAGAAGATCATCGAGAAAAGCGGCGCCTGGTATTCATACAAGGGGGACCGGATGGGACAAGG
>JAHFEM010000480.1 GCA_023248505.1 Nitrospirota bacterium | reverse complement strand
GCTCGGGCCGATCGGCGCGGTGATTACGGAATGGCTTCCCGGCAGCAGCCCGATGAATCTTCGCATTTATGCTTCGCACATTGCCGTCTACCCGATCCTCATCGTCCTCCTCCTCACCGGTCACTTTTATCTGATTCATGTTTTCAACCTGGCTCCGACCGCTTGGGGAAAGTGGTCGAATGCGCCGGAGGTGCCGCCGCACGAAATCAAGGGACGGTTCAACGAGCATGCCAAGAGCATTCTGATCCTTTCCATCGTCTATTATGGGTTCCTCGCGCTGGTGGCTCTTTTTGTCCGCGCTCCGCTCGGAGGGGCCCCTTCCGGACACGAGGAGGCGGTCAAGCCCCCATGGCCGTTTCTCTGGATGTATTTGTTCGAGAATATCTGGGGGATCGGCGCCGTTCTCTATGCCACGGTGGTTCTCTTCGGTTTCTTAGCCCTGGTTCCATTTTTGGATCGCGGACAAGAGCGGCGGCTCGGCGCCCGGAAGGGAATTTTGGCTTTGGGCGCGGTCATCGGCCTCTCCGTCGTTGCCCTTACTTTCTATGGTTGGGTCGCGCCGGCGCAGGTTCATCAGCATGGTCATACCCATGAAGAAGAGGGGGCCGCGATGCACGAGGAGGGGGATCACCCGCATGATGAAGACGATCACCCTGACGAGGGGGAGCATTCCCACGAGCCGGCGTCCCCCAGCCCAAGCAGCTCCTCCGGAGCGAAAGCGCATGTAGATGATCACGATCATCCCGATGAGGCCGATCACCCTGACGAAGCGGAGCATTCCCACGACGCGGTTTCCGAGCCGGTTTCGTCGAAGCCGAATCGCTCTCCGGAAACAAAGGCGCATGCGGATGATCACGATCATCCGGATGAAGCCGATCACCACGATGGACCTTAATTCCCCCTCCCAATGTCATCTTCCTTCCCGTCCTTTCGAGCGCGTTGACTTCCATTTTCCCGTTATGCTAGTTTGAATTGATCTTGTTTGAGACAGCATTTTACAAGGATTATTCGAAGTCGCCGATGCAAATCGGCGCGGGTCATAGACATTCGATTCAAACAAGCGGCAGTGTTCTTTCTGCCAAAGAACAAGGTCCAGTAAGAGCGAAACTGAGGAGGAAGGCTCCATGATTAAAGGCCGCGTGAAATGGTTCGACGCCAACAAAGGGTTTGGGTTTATCACTCGCGATGATGGCGGCGACGTGTTTGTCCACTACACCGCAATCCAGGGGGAAGGTTACAAAAAACTTGAAGAGGGCCAGAAAGTTCAATTCGAAGTTGAACAGAGCAAGAAAGGCCCGCAAGCAATCAATGTCAGTCTGGCCGCTTAGCGGACGGAACAACCCCAAAGAGCCCCGCAGGAGCCTTCCTGCGGGGCTCTTTCATTTTAGATCCTTCCCTTGACCTCAATCCTTAGTTATGATAATAATAATCACTTTATCGATTAATCAGAGGGACCCGGTATGTTATCCGATAAGCTCCAAGAGGGATTAACCTTTGATGATGTCATTATTGTTCCCGCCCGTTCGACCGTCCTTCCGAGAGATGTCAATCTTCGAACCAAGCTCACCCGCAATATAGAGATTCAGATCCCCATTCTCAGCGCGGCGATGGATACGGTCACCGAATCGCGGCTGGCGATCGCCTTGGCGCGCGAGGGGGGGATCGGCATCATCCATCGGGCCCTCTCGGTGGAGGCGCAGGCGGCCGAAGTCGACCGGGTCAAGAAATCGGAAAGCGGCATGATCGTCGATCCGATCACCATTTCTCCCGAGCAGCAACTGCACGAAGCGCTCAAGCTGATGAACCAATATCGGATCTCCGGCATTCCCGTTACGCAGAACGGCAAGCTGGTCGGCATCCTCACCAATCGCGACCTGCGGTTTGAGACCCGGATGAATCTAAAGGTCTCCGAGGTGATGACGAAGGAGCACCTGATCACCGCGGCTGAAGGGACCACCCTCGAAGAGGCCCGCAAAATCCTCCACAAAAATAGAATTGAAAAGCTGCCGGTCGTCAACAACCGCTTCGAGTTAAAGGGGCTGATCACGATCAAAGACATCGAAAAGAAGATCAAGTATCCGAATGCCTGCAAGGACACGTTCGGACGCCTGCGCGTCGGCGGCGCGGTCGGCATCGGCGGCGACTCGAAAGACCGGGTCGATGCGCTGATCCGCGCGGGAGCCGATCTGATTGTGGTGGACACGGCCCATGGTCACTCGGTCGCGGTTCTCGACACGATTAAAGCGGTCCGCAAGCGCTATCCCGAAGTGGAGCTTGTCGGCGGCAACGTGGCGACGGCCGACGCGACGGTCGATCTGATCAAAGCGGGGGTCGATGCGGTGAAGGTCGGCGTCGGTCCGGGATCGATCTGCACCACGCGAGTGATCGCGGGGGCCGGTGTGCCGCAGTTGACCGCCATCTCGGAGTGCGCCAAGGGGGCGAAGAGATATAAGGTTCCGATCATTGCCGACGGGGGGATCAAGTTTTCCGGCGACATCACCAAGGCGATCGCCGCGGGGGCCCACTCCGTGATGATCGGCGGGCTCTTCGCCGGGACGGAGGAAAGCCCCGGAGAGACCGTTC
>JAHFEM010000078.1 GCA_023248505.1 Nitrospirota bacterium | reverse complement strand
ATCGAGCAGGCCGGCGGCGGCCCGCCGGGAGAGGGGGAGAAAGCGCGGGCGATCGACCGGTGGATCCGGTGGGACGAAACGCCGCCCCCCGAGAAAGGGCCGGAGCCGGAGCCGGAAACGGAGGGACCGAGCCTGATCCGCTGGGACCCTTCCTGACCCTGCGCTTAACCGAAGATGCGGGAGAGCGCCTCTTCGTGAACCGCCAGGTCTTTGTCGGCGAAGAGGACGAACCGGATTCGCTTGACCGATCGGAGTCTCGGAATCTTCTCCTTGATCGTTCGCAAGGCGACCTCCGCCTGCCCGCAGACCGCTTTGACCGACCCACCCGCCCCTCTTGCGAATAGGCCGCCGCCGAATGCTTTGGAGTCAATCCCGAGCCATCTCATCGAGAAGCAAGCTTGTCAAAATGCGTTTGCAAATCCAAGTTCAAGGTCGCACCCGACGTCGCGCGGCCGCACGGGGAGATTCCCCATTGCTTTTGAGCGGCTTCCCTCTTTATGATGATCCGGACCGGTCGCGCCGGGCTCCGGGTCCGGCGGAGACCCCGCTCCCCCACGCCGCACAAGAAGGAGAGAACCGATGCCCTATATTCCCCCGAAAGCACGGAACCAATTCGACCCGCTCATCGACGCGCTCGCCGAGCGGATCGTCGCCGAGGCCAAGGCGGAAGGAAATGACGCCGCCTTGGCCGGCCTGCTCAACTATACCTGCACCCGGCTGGCGCTTCAGATCGTCCGGCTGCAGTTCGGAAGGATGCGATATTGGCTGATCGCGCTGGTCACCGGCACCTTTCAGAACATCGCGCAGGAGTTCTATCGCCGCGTGGCCGCCCCTTACGAGGAGAAGCAGATCGGCAAGAGCGGCGATGTCGATCTTTACGAAATCTTTTCGGAAGAGATCCAAAAGGAATAGGAGCCGGCTTTTTCGGTCCGGGTGATCTGGAGCCGTTCATGCGCAAACGCGCAAGCGATATCGTTCTCCTTCCGTCGAAGGCAACCATGGAAGCGGCCCTTCGGCTCAATCAAATCCTGCTCCGGCGGTTTGAGAAGAAAATCGTCCTGCATCCGAACGATTGCCTGCCGCACCTCTCGCTTGCGATGGGGGCGCTCCGGGAAGAAGATCTCCCGGCCGTCGCCGGCCGCCTGGAGGAGATCGCGTCACAGTTTCCGCCGGTCGGTCTCACCTTCACGGAGATCGGCGCCGGGGCGATCGCCGGCGGTCAGACGGTCTCGACCTGGGAGGTGGAACCGACCGCCGCACTGCAGTCGCTCCATGAAACGGTTCTGAACCGGATGAGGCCCTACCTGACAGACGACGTCGCGGCGGAAGACTTCATCGACTTCCCGAACGTTCAGCAGACCAGCGTCGATTGGGTGAACCGTTATCCGGCCGCCGCCGCCTTCGAACGCTTCTCCCCACACATCACCCTGGGGATCGGCGAACTCGGACCGGACACCTCTTTCCCGACGCACGGCACCGCCTCGCGCCTCGCCCTCTGCCACCTTGGCGATTTCTGCACCTGCCGAAAAGTCCTCTTCGAAACCGAGCTTCGGCGGTCGTAAGCCCCTTCATTCTACGGCAGGCGCCCGCTGCCGACCCAAACGCCCTTCGCCTGCTATACTTAGGAACTGATGTGCATACAGGAGCGGGATGTCTCACGGGAGCAGGCAGGAGGTTCGATGCGTTCTCTAAACCGGGTGCTTCTCATGACCCTCATCATCGGGGCGCTGTTGGGGGCCTGCCGTCCGGATGGGTCCGATCCGCGCGCCGTTTTAACCCGTTATCTGACCGCCACCTATCGGCAGGATTTGAAAAAGGCCTACGCCCACCTTTCCGCGGCCGACCGTTCCTTCCGAAGTCTCAAGACATTCATCTCTTACAATTCGACCGAGGACAGCGTTGTCGTCGCGCCGCTGATGCGGCGGACGGCCTTTGAGATCGAAACGCTGACGATCGACGGCGACCGCGCCCGCGCGGTGGTTCAGGTCCACCAGCCGGATCTTGAACAGGTCATGGCCGATCTCTTCAACTCCGCCCTCTCCTCCATCGGCTCCGGGATCGACCCCGACGAATTCGACGATCAACTTGAGAAGCGCTACCGGAACCGTCCCGTCCCGATGATCACGGTCCGGCGCGGATTCGGCCTGGTTCGGGAGGCGGGGAAGTGGCGGGTTTCGGCGGGGTGGCCCCAGGAGGAAGAGGTCGGCCGGCGGGTGATGGAGGCAGGCCGGTTGGAAGAATCGGGGGAATTCAAGGAAGCGAAGGGGAAATACGAGGAAGCGCTCGCGCTCAATGAAAATCTCATCGAGCTTGAGGAGAAAATAAAGGCGCTGGAGTTCCGGATGAAACCGGCCGCCGAGGCCGATCGGGAATCCCGGCAGGCGATTGAGAGAATGCTGGAAAATCGCCGTCGCCGTTTCCAATAACGATTGGAATAAAACGAAAGGAGGCCACATGAAACGAATATCGCGAGGATCGGTCTGTATCGTTCTGCTCCCCCTTCTCTTCGCCGTTGCCGGATGCTCTTCCAAGACAAAAGGGTCGGCGGCGGTCCTCGATTACGCAAAAACCGACGACTATGCACGGCGGATGTTCGATGCCGTCGCCGCGCGCGACCTCGATGCCTACTTGGCGCTCGTCGTCCAGCCGGACGATCGCGGCCTCAAGAATGAGCCCCTCATGGACCCTTCGGACGGCCCGGCCTGGCGCGATCGGGAACAGCGCCGGTTTGAGAGTTTGGTCTCCTCGATTGAGAAAGCGGGAGGCCTCGGCACGCTGCAATGGGTGAAGGCGGGCCAAGCCATGGGCTATTTAAAGGAGCGAAGCGAGTTCGTGGGGAATCTTTACATCGAGGTGTCGGTCGGCCCCGACGCCCAGAAGATGGTTCTGGAGATCGGCCCGACCCAGGAGGCGCAGCATCGCGGACGGCTCCTCAACAGCAGCGCCGGCGTCCAACTCAAGACGTGGGATTACTACAAAGCGAATGTCCTCTAAAAATTCCCTCCCGCTTCGGAGAGGGAACGGGGCGCGCGCGGCCGGATGCAGCACGGACCGCGCGGCGCCGCGGGCCGACAGAAATCGCATCGGCCTGCTATACTTACCTGTCGATACCCCTGCGCCGCCGGAAGGAGAATCGGATGTATTCCAGGTTTCGAATGCTTCTCTGGGCCGTGATCCTTCTTGCGGCCTGCACTTCTGAGCAGTCCGATCCGGCGGCGGTCTTGAACCGGTATCTCTCGGCGACCTACCGCCAAGACCTCCAGACCGCTTATAAATACCTCTCCTCCCAAGATCGCGCGTTTCGAAATTTCGAGACATTCGCTCACCATCTCTCCATGGAAGATATCATGAGCGACGGCCCGTTCATGAAAAAAACGACCTTCTTCATCGAGACCCTGCAGATCGACGGCGACCGGGGCCGGGCGATCGTGCAGGTCCACCAGCCGGATGTCGATCGGATGACGGAGGATCTCCTCCTCGTCGCCCTCTCCTCGGCCGGCTCCGGGATGAACCCCAGCGAGTTCAATGCGCTCCTCACGAAGCAGTACCGCGACCGCCCCGTTCCGATGATCACGATCCGGAAAGGGGTCGGCCTGGTGCGCGAAGCGGGAGGGTGGCGGATTTCAGCCGGATGGCCTCAGGAGGCGCAGGTCGGCCAACTTCTGCTTCAGGCCGCCCGATTCGAAGAGTTGGGCGCATTAAAAGAGGCCCAGGCCAAATACGAAGAGGCGCTGATCCTCAATCCCAACCTGATCGCGTTGAGAGACAAGATCGACAGCCTGGCTTTTGGAATCAAGCCCTCGATGGAGGAACAGCGCGATTTTCAGAAGTTTGTAAACAAGGTGTTGGAGAAGCAACAGCAGCGAATCCGCTAGCGCCGCCGGCGCTCGGTTCGATTTCTCATTCCTCATGGAGCCCCGCACCGTCTCTCTAAAAACCGGGCAGACGCTATCCTTTCTCCCCTTTCCTGTGATAAAATCGCTTCCGTTTTCCGGACCCGCGGGAGAAAAGGCCGGCCGGAGAGGATTGACAGGGTCGTCCGAAATGGTCGATCATAGGGATGAATTATGATGAAGAAGAAAATCGAATGGATGGCCACCGTTATTTTCGGGCTGCTCCTCTGCTTCAGCGGGAGCGCCGCCCTGGCATACGAAACCGCCCAGGTGGAGCACGGCGGGACGATCACCGGGAAGGTCGTCCTCAACGGGCCGATTCCCGAGCCGCGCGTCTTTCCGATGGTTCTCTATGCGTTCGGGGACTTTTGCAAGAAGATCTCCGACGCAAAAGGGCATGTCGTCCTCAAGGAGTTTAACGTCGACGGCGCCGGAGGGCTCCAGGACGCGGTCATCGCCGTCCAGAATGTCAGCCGGGGGAAAGCGTTTCGCTCCAATGAAAATCGGCTGTTTACGGTGAACTGCATGTTCCACCCGGCGAATGTCCCGGAGGACGAGCAGTTTGAAGTAGACTCGCAGGGAAACCTCGTCCACATCCATCCCCTCGTCAGCGTCATGCGGAACAAACACATGCTCTCCGTCCTCAACCGGGACCCGGTGATCCATGACGCGCAGTTTTACCAGAAAGAGACAGGCCATCGGATCACCCGCTTTCCGATCCCGATCTCCAACAAGGTCCAGAAAGGGTGGATCTATTTGGATCAAGGGAAGCGGATCGCCCAGATCATCTGCGGCATGCACGAGTATATGCAGACCTGGGCCTGGATCGTCGATAATCCTTATTTCGACAAGACGACCCGGGACGGCGCCTTTACCATCGACCGGCTGCCGCCCGGAACGTATAAGGTCCTCGCCTGGCATCCGCATCTGAAGCCGATCGAGAAAACAGTGACGGTCCCGCCCGACGGGCAGGTGGAGCTTCATTTTGAATTCGACGCCCGCGAGGTGAACCGGCCGATCTATGAGACGCAGGAGCAGTTCCGCATCTCCCCGGAGAGAGATCCGAACGTCAACCTCTTCGGATGCGAGGGCCCTTACTGCGTGAAACGCGAGCACGACCATCACGCCGATTGAGGCGCGTTCTTCCGCCCTGGCCGCTTCAAGAAATGAAGCGGAGCGCTCAACCTTTCTTCATGCCCCAGGGCGACTCGCTGAACCAACGGGTCAATTCAGGGGGGGGAAGCGGCCGGCTCATATAGTATCCCTGGGCTTCGTCGCAGTCCAGGGCCGATAACTTCTCGTAGAGCGCCTCGTTTTCCACCCCCTCTGCAATCACCTTGAGGCCCAAGTTATGCGCCAGATCGATGGTGGAACGAACGATCACCGCATCGTTCAAGTCCGTGGCCATGCCGATCACAAAAGATTTGTCGATCTTGATCTCATCGACAGGCAACCGCTTGAGATAAGCCAGAGACGAATAACCGGTTCCGAAATCGTCGATTGAAAGTCCCACCCCCATCGCGTTCAGGCGGGTCAGCACCTCCATCGCCAGATTCGGATCGGCCATGATCGCGCTCTCGGTGATCTCCAGCATCAAACGATCCGCGCCGACCCCCGCCTTTTGAAGCGCCTCGGCCACCCGTTCAACCAGCCTCGGCTCGTGAAGATTCCGGACGGAAAGGTTGATCGAAACCCGGAGATTGATCCCGGACCGGCGCCAGGCGCGGCACTGCAGAAGCGCGGCTTCGAGGACCCACTGGGTGAGCGATTTAATCAGCCCGGTTCTTTCAGCCGGCCCGATGAACTGATCGGGAGGGACAGACCCATATTCGGGATGTTGCCATCGCACCAGCGCTTCGGCCCCGACCACCCGCCGGGCGTTGAGATCGATCTTCGGTTGAAAGTGGAGACGGAGCTGGCCGTGGTCGATCGCATGCCGCAGCTCTCCGATCAGCGCAAGACGCCGGGGGCTGTGACGGTCGTGGTCGGCATGATAGAAGAGGAATCCCCTGCCGGTCTCCTTGGCCGCGTAGAGCGCCACGTCCGCCCGCTGCATCAGGCTGTCCGGATTCCCCCCATGATCCGGATAGAGCGCAACGCCGATGCTCGCCTCGACATAGATCGGCAGCCCCTCGATGATGAAGGGAGGCTCCAGCGCCTTCTGAATTTTCTGAATCACCACGTGGACGTCTTCCACCTTCGCCAGCTTCTGCAGCAGGATCGCAAACTCATCCCCGCCCAAACGCGCCACCAGATCCGGTTTAAAAAGCACGCTCTTTAAACGCGCCCCTACTTGCTGCAGCAGGAGATCGCCCCGATGGTGGCCCAAGGTGTCGTTGATCTCTTTAAAGCGATCGAGGTCCATCAGCAGCAGCGCAAACGATTGGCCCCGGCCTTCGTCCGTCCGGATGCCGTTCAGCAGGCGGTCGTAGAGGTGGTTGCGGTTGGGGAGTTCCGTCAGCGGATCATAATAGGCCATCTGCTGAATCATCTCCTCCGCCCGTTTGCGCTCGGTGATGTCCTGCGTCACGCCGATCATTCGTACGACGCGGCCGTCGCCGTCCCGATACGCCTGTCCCTGCGTCTCCAGCCATCGGATATCGCCGCTCGACCGGACGATCCGGAAATCGACTCGGTAGGGAATGTTTTGCTGAAGGGCTAGATCGACGGCTTGTTCGACTTTTCGGCGGTCTTCGGGATGAACGGTTTGGAGGAAAAAATCGTAGGTGCTCTCCGAAACGGGCAGATCGGAGCCGTAGACCTCTTGATAATGTCCGTTTCGAATCAACCGGCCGGTCCGGACATCCCAGTCCCAGGTGTACATCTGAGCGGCGTTGATCGCCATTCGAAGGCGCTCTTCGCTTTCCTGCAGCGCTTCGTCGGACTGCTTGCGCTCTCTTCGCACCGCCGCCTCGCGCAACTCTCGATCGACGGCCGGAAGCAGGCGCTTCAGGTTCCCCTTGATGACATAGTCGCTCGCCCCATTCATCATCGCCTCGACCGCCATGTCCTCGCCGATCGTGCCGGACACGAAAATAAACGGGATATCCAACCCCCTTTCCTTCAACCGCTTCAACGCGGCCACCCCGTTGAAGTGAGGCATGGAGTAATCGCCGAAGGCGATATCCCAGCCCTGGCGATCCAGCGCCGCGCTCAGCGCTTCGGCCGTCTCGACCCGTTCATACGTCGGCTCATAGCCGCTTCGCCGCAACTCTTGGATCAGCAACTCGGCGTCTTCTTGGGAGTCTTCAACGACCAACACCCGCAGCGGTTTGCCCACTTCAGTTTCCCTCTTTCAATATCTCAAAACGCACGAGAAGACCTTTCCATTTGATACGGCGCGGGGAACGGACGGTTCCGGCGATGAAACGGCGTCCCCCTCTTTTCCCTACTTCTGTTTTGCCACGCTGCCGGGCGGCCGCTCGTTCAAGAGCGCCCAAAAGACGCCGAGCTGTTTGACCGCTTTGACGAACTCCTGGAAGTTCACCGGCTTCACGACATAGGCGTTCACACCCAGCTTGTAGCTCTCCGCCAGATCCGGCTCCTCGCGCGATGAGGTCAGCAT
>JAHFEM010000479.1 GCA_023248505.1 Nitrospirota bacterium | reverse complement strand
CCGTGCGCCTTGGGGCTTGCGACGCCGACTTCGGTGATGGTCGGGATCAGCCGGGGGGCCGAATCGGGGGTGTTGATCCGAAGGGGAGAGGCGTTTCAGGAGGCGCGCCGGATCGATACCGTCCTCTTCGACAAAACGGGAACCCTCACCCATGGCCGCCCTGCAATCACCGACATCCTGACCCGTGGAGAGACCCACCGCGCCCTTCTCTTTTATGCCGCAAGCGCGGAGCGAGGGTCGGAGCATCCGCTGGCGCAGGCGATCCTGACGGCGGCCAAGACGGAAGGAATCGCGTTGGCCGAACCGGAGCGCTTCGCGGCCATCCCCGGCAAGGGAGTTCGAGCGATGATCTCTCAAAAGGAGGTTCTCATCGGGACCCTTCGCTGGCTTGAGGAGGAGGGGATTGCGATGGGGGAGTTTCCAGGGGAGGAGGAGCGTCTTTCGAATCTTGGAAAGACACCGCTCTTCATTGCGATCGATCGAAAGTGTGTGGGAATTCTTGCCGTGGCCGATACGGTCAAAGAGAACGCAAAGGGGGTGGTCGCCGCGCTCCATCGGCTCGGCATCCGGGTCCTCTTGTTGACGGGCGATCATCGGAACACGGCGGAGGCGATTGCACGGGAGGCCGGGATCGATGAGGTGATCGCCGGGGTCCTGCCGAATGAGAAAGTATTGAAAGTTTCAGAACTTCAACGCAAGGGATACCGCGTCGCGATGGTCGGAGATGGAATAAATGACGCTCCGGCCCTTGCCCAAGCGGATATCGGGATGGCCATTGGAACGGGAACCGATGTCGCCTTGGCGGCGGCCGACATCACCTTGGTCGGCGGGGACCTGCGGGGGGTGGTCACCGCCTTGGCCCTCTCGAAGGCGACGATGCGCAATATTCGGCAGAATCTCTTCTTCGCCTTCGTCTACAACGTGGTGCTGATCCCGGTGGCGGCCGGCGTCCTTTATCCGCTCTGGGGGATTCGGCTCTCGCCGATTCTGGCCGGTGCGGCGATGGGACTCTCCTCCCTCAGCGTCGTTTCGAATGCGCTTCGGCTCCGATCGTTCCGTCCGAGTTAAGGCGGTGCGCGGGCGCCGATCCGTCGTCCTCTCATTCAGCCGCGCGCTTAAGCGGCCTTCGGCCTCGAAAACTTCCCGAACAGGGCGATCTTGGGGGAGACCCGCCGCCGGTAATCGGCCATCGTCATCGTGACCGTCTCGGTGTGGCTCCCCGCCTCGAAATAGAAGTTGTCGTATTGAGCGAGGCGCTCATCGAGATAAACCGGAATGTTGTAGAGATTGCCGAAGGGGGGCATGGCGCCGACATCGCAATCGGGAAAGAGGTCTTTAAACTCTTCCTCCGTCGCCAGCCGGACCTGTCTGCTCCCGAGGATGGTCTCCAGGCGGCCGATGTCGACCAACTCATGCGCCGGCAAGACACACATCACCAGTCGATCTCCCGCCTTGACCATGACGACCTTGGCAAGCCGTTTTCCTGTCTTGTGAAGCGTCGCCGCGACCTCCTGGGAGGTATACGCCTCCGGATGGGTCGTGACCTCGTAAGGAACCTGATTCTGATCCAGATCGTTCTTCAATGTTGGACTCATATCATCACCTCCCCTTTATTCTAGCCGATTGGCTTTGAGCGGTTCAAGAAGCGCCATGCTTCATTAGGGAAGAGAAGAAAGGGGGCGATCTGAAAGATGCTTTAGAAGGGGATCGATCAGAGGGCCTCAACCACAGCGTTGAGGCTTCCGCATCGGTCGGGTTCAATAGGCCTTGCGTTCCCAGAACGGCCGTTTGCGCCGTGGTTTCCACTCTTTTTCGCGGTCCTTCTCTTGGAATCTCTTTGCGCGGTCAGGGCGTTTATTTTTATCCTCTCCGGAGGGGGCGTGGCTTTTCACCGCAGGGAGGGCGCGGTAATTAAAATCGGGAAGCTTGACCCGTGGAAGGGCCGGCCCGAGGGTTTTTTCAATGACCCGAAGCGCCTTTTCCTCTTCTTTCGAAACAAGCGTGAATGCATCCCCGACCGCTTCGGCCCGGGCCGTTCGGCCGACCCGATGAATGTACGCTTCCGGCGAGTTGGGGAGGTCAAAGTTGATCACATGCGAAATCTTTTCGACATCAATCCCTCTTGCCGCAATATCGGTCGCCACCAAGACCTGCAGACGGCCCAGCCGAAATGCATTGAGGGAGGCCAGCCGCTGCGATTGGGTTCGATTGGAATGAAGCCGGCCTGTTTTAAATCCCTCCCTTTCCAATACCTGCGCCAGACGGTCGGCGCCATGTTTCGTCCGGGTGAAGACCAGAACCGACGACATCGCCGTGTCGCGAAGGAGGGTGAGGAGTAATTGCGTTTTGAGATGCTGGGGGACCGGGTAAGCTGCATGGCGGATGCCGACCGCCGTTTTTTCATCCCCCCCCAGTTTGATTCTCACCGGATCGCGCATCATTTCCTGCGACAACTTTAGGATCTCATCCGGCATCGTTGCCGAGAAGAGCATCGTCTGCCTCTTTTTGGGAAGGGTTTTGACGATCTTTCGAATATCGGGAAGAAAACCCATGTCAAGCATCCGGTCGGCCTCATCCAGAATCAATACTTCCA
>JAHFEM010000077.1 GCA_023248505.1 Nitrospirota bacterium | reverse complement strand
AAATGGCGCAGCCCGATCAGCAGGAGGGGCAACCGGGGCGGGATTTGAATCAACAGCAGCCGGGGCCGGGACCCCAATCGGATGAAGGAATGGGAACGGCCCCTGAAGAGAGTAAGATGATTCCAACGCGGGGAAAAGTCTCCGGCGAGGTGATCGATGTCGATCCGCCGACCGGACTGATTGAGATTCGGACCGATCAGGGGCTGACCAATATCTTCACCGTCGAGGGGGATGCAAAGAAACAGCTCGATCAGGTCAAAAAGGGAGACCAGGTCGATCTGGTGGTGGTCTTGAACGCGGTCGAGGTGACCCCCCAGGGACTTCCGGGCGGACCGACGGAACAGACACCGTCCGGGTAATCAGCGTCTCCTTTTGCCTTCCGAGCCCCGAGGGCCTGGCTGGTTCAGGTTCTCGGGGCTTTCTTTATGATCGGGCGGCCCTTGAGGTGCGGGGCGCCCCCCGCCCAGGCCGGTCTCCCTTTCCCCTTCGATCGTCATCTTGCCGTAGATCAGGTAGGGATAGCGGGCATTCTCCCGCGCATAGCCCATATTCACCATCGAGAAGAGGGTGAAGAGGCCGAGGATAATCAGAAGGACTTGCGGCAGACGGCCTCCCGATCCCCACTCCGTCTTAAAGCGGAGGGCGCCGAGATAGAAGCCATAGTTGAGGATTCCCAGGCCGATCAGGACCCCCATGGCGATGTACTTGTTCGGTTGCATCTTCCCCCATGGATTCACCTCCGCCGGGGTGAAATACGCGGCGAACGGAACGTAGCGCATCTGGTAGGGCATGACAAAAATGAGCGCCGCGAGGGCCAGGAGGATGAATGTGATCAGGCGGTACCGTTTGAAATGAGGATTTTCTTTGTATCGAAAATGGGCCATGCGGAACATGTACCAGGTCCCGACGATGATGAGGACGTTGATCAGGAAAACCTGGAGAACGAAGATCCACGATTTCTCGCCGAGCATCAGCCGGCTGAACGCCCCTTCGGAGGCGAAGCGGACCGCCTTTAAGTAAGAAAACCCGATGATCGGCATGAGGAGAAGAAACCCAAACCCGAGCGTCACGGCAAAAGCGCCGGCCCATTCATGATACGCCCGCTCCTGCGGATCTGTTGTCCGCAAATAGCGGATGGCCGAGAGCGCGGCGATGCCGAAACCGAACCACGAAAGATTCCCGGCGAATCGATGAAGCGTCAGCTGGACCATCGATGGGTTCAACATTCTCTGGAGAGCGGGCTCGACGGGGCGGGGGGTCAGCAGATAGGAGCCGACGGTATCGATCATGATCATCGCGGTCACGCCGAACCCGGCCCCCAGCCAGGCGATGAGGAGATGCGTCTTCCGAGGCCACCGGCCCCAGCTGTAATACCAAGGATAGAGACAGGCCGCCTCGCCCAAAAACATGAGCGCTTCGAAGATCAGCGGCCAGAACATGATCCGAAAGAGAAGGGTCCAGAAGATCGGCCAGAGGATCGTCAAAAAGAGAACGAGCGCCACCCCCATGAACGCCACCGTTGCGCTCATGAGGACGAGGGTGCGGGCGATCGAGTGGGAGAGCCGTTCGTAGCGCTCGTCGCGGGTGAGGACTCCGACCGATTCGGCCATGGCGCCCAAGAGCATCCCGCCGACGACGAAGGTGGCGAAAAGAGAATGCGCCGAAGCGGTGAGCGCGATCGCCAATCGGCTTCCGATGAAAGATCCCTCCATCTTCCACACTCCTCAATAATTAAAGATTCGAGAGCCCGCCATCATGGCGAGGATGATGATAAAGAGATAGACCCACGCCCCGATAATCGTCGGGACCGGTCTTCGGATGGGGCTGACCTCCGGATGGCGCTCGACGAACGGAATGAACGGAAGAAAAAGAAAGAAGAGGGTGAGCAGAATAAGCCCAATCGGGATCAATCGTCCCGGAAAGTACATCAGCCACTCATCGACCGACCAGAAAAACCACTCCGGCCGGGGGATGATGCGGGCCGGCGGCGGCTCCTCTCCCCGATAAGAAAAGGGGAAGAGGATGGAGAAGATCGAAACGGCGGAGATCAGAAAAAAGGCGACGATCGAATCGCGAAAAACCTGCGCCGGGTAGAACGGCTCGGTCTCATCGGGCGTCATCTTCGTTACGATGATCGATTCTCGCGGAACCCCTTTTGCTTCGAGCGCCTGAATCTGGTTGCGGTATTCCACCACCGAACCGAAGAGACCGTGCTTTCGGATGAGATAGAGGTGGAGTAAAATGAGAACCCCGAGAATGAGCGGGAGAACCCAAACGTGCATGGCGTAAAACCGGGTGAGCGTGAGCGTTCCAACGTGTTCTCCCCCCAGAAGCGCGCTGCGGAGAAACGGGCCGACCAGGGGGAAGTAGGAGAGGGTGTTGCCAAAGACCGTTCCGATCCAGAGGGCATTGGCATCCCACGGCAGCAGCCCGCCGGTCAGGCCGATGCCGATCGCCGTCCAGAAGATCAAAGCGCCGATGATCCAGGTGAACTCCCTCGGCCGCTTGAAGGAGCCGCTGACGAAGACGCGGAACATGTGCAGGCCGATGACGATGAAAAGGAGGTTTGCCGACCACCGGTGCAGGCTGCGCAGGTACCAGCCGAAGCGGACCTGCTCGGTGCTGTAGCGGACCGAGCTCGCGGCGAACTCCCCGTCGGGAACGTAGTAGAACATCAAGAAGGCGCCGGTGATGAACTGGATCGTAATCAGCGACAGGGTGGCGCTCCCCAAAGTGTAAAACCAGGCCCCTCGTTTCGGGAGCGGCTTCTGAAGCATCCGCTCAAAGAGATCGAGTCCCACCCGCTCATCGAACCAGTCACGGAGCAATTGTCTCATATCCCTTCACCTCAAGCGCGCTTCCTCGGATCGTTCCATCCGACCTCGTAGACATCCGCCGGGTCTTTCAGATAAACGGTGCCGTTCTCAACCTTATAGTCGAGCTGCGCCAGGTTCCGGGGAGGCGGACCGCCGATCACCTCTCCGAAATTATTGTAGAGCCCGCCGTGGCAGGGGCAGATGATCATCCGTTTCGATTCATCCCAGGCTGTGGGACAGCCGAGATGGGTGCAAAAGGTCGAGAAGAGGACCAGTTGCCCTCCCTTTCGGACGGCGTAGACCTGCCGCGAGGTCTCCCGAATCCGCCATCCTTCTTTCACCCGATAGGGGACCTCGAACATCCGGGGGAGATCTCCGATCGATTCCATTTCCGAAAGGGGCGAGACCGGCGCCCATTGCGTCGAATGGGCGAGATCTTCCCGGATGCGGGAGACCGGCGAGAGGATGTAGCTGAGAATCGGCGGCGTCAGCATCGCGCCGATGGCGCCGAAGATCGCCAGGATCGCCCGCTCCAAGAAATGCCGGCGACCGATCGGTTCTTCCGTTGTCTGATTCATCGCTGTACGAACTCCGATACCGGTTGATTTTCATCCTGTAGATGGATCTGTCCATAGACCGTATAAGGCCGCCGGGCTTGCTCACGAATCACCCCCATGATGAGAAAGGTCGCCATCGCGCAGAAGCCGACGGAGATCGCCAGCCACGGTCCTTGCCGACGCAAGGAGACCAGCGCGCCGCCGAGGAGAACCTGGCTGAGATGATAGAGCGTCGTTAAGATCAAGATCAGGGTGAGCGCCCGACGAAGCCAGACCTGCTGCACGGTCAGGATCATAAAGAAAGCCGCCAAGAGAACGACCCCGTTGAGAATCCGGGAGCGGCGGGGGCGGGAAGAGAGCTGCGCAAAAAACCAATTGCTCAAGAAGAAGAGGAGGCCGACGAGCAGGAACTGAATCCGCACGAGCCATTCCACCGGACCGAAGAGGATTCGATCGAAGGCCTGCGGGTTCGCGCGCCGGATCTGAATGGCGTAGAGCATCCCGGCCAGCGGTTGAATCATGAGGAGCCCGGTTCCGATGAGGACGCCGAACTGCATGACCCTCGTGTAATAGGCCCCCTCCTCTCGGCTCGAAGGGGTCCAGAGGAGGCGGAGGCCTCCATAGAGCCCGAGGGCATAGAAAGAAATGATCATGTTGCCGACGAACCGGTGGAGCACCAGCGGCACCCAGGTCGGGTTGAGCAGGAAGGAGAGCCGCGCAAGATCGAATCGGGGAAGTCCGGCCAGCTCTCTCGCCGGCGGGGTCAGCATGTAGGAGCCGATGCCGTCGAGGAGGGCCCCCCAGGTCAGGATCAAAATCGCGGCGATCGTCCCCCAGGCAATATGTTTTCGGATGCTCTTCCCCCGCATTTTCTCCCATCGGTACCAATAGGTGTAAAAAAAGAAGATATGAAGGAAAAAGACCGCCATCGCAATATAGACTCCCAGCTCGAATCGCCTGAAGATGTAGACGGTGGAGACAGGAAAGAGCCCGATGAAAAGCTCGACCATCACGACGGCGAAGACCGCGCTGATGCTGAAGACCACCGCGACAAACCGGACGAGCGATCGCGCAAGGCGGGTGTAGAAGGGATCTCCGATCCCCCAATATTCCAGCAGCGGGGCCAGCACGATAAACCCGACCGTGAGGCCGGCCAGCGAGATGTGAAGCAAACTAAACAGTCCGACGGCCCCGCTGTTGCCGAGGATCGGGAATTGAATCGGAGGAAGGCGAAGCTCACTTCCAGGCATGGGTCTCCTTCTTCAACGCGCCTCAAAGTCGGTTTAGAATCCCTCTTTTGTAAGGAGGGGCGAGGGAGGCGGACGGTCCGCCCTCCGCAAGGTGACCTTCTCTCCCGCCCCGTCTTTCTCTACAAGGGGAGCGATATGCAGCACCTCATGAGAGACTTTGTGAGGCCGTCTCTTAATGCGTCTTCTGAGAACGCCGGGGAAAATATTCCAATTCCGTGAGGAATTGGTAGAGCTCGTCGTTGCTGATCGGTTCTTTTAGAAAGCAGACGTTCGGCATCTCCGGCAAAGAGGCCGGGAAGCGGTCTCGACAGAGGACCACCGCCATGGCCGATGATCGGAGGTCTTGCAGATTCATCAAGAACTCCAGGGCATCCATTCCCGACATCTGATCCTTCAGTAGAATCACGTCGACCGGAAGTCTCTTCAGGAAAGAGAGGGCATCCGATGCTTCATGGATGAGTACGATATTATAGGTTGCGCCGAGATCGCTGAATCGGCCCAGCCCCTCCCGGCCCTGATCGAGCACCATTAGATTTTTTTCATGCATTGCCCCCTCCTCGAAATCGTCTATTGGGATTTCGAAGAAAGCAATATCCATACCTCCTTCGGGAGGGGAGGGATTGAGAGGATTTCTGTGTGTTTAAGGAAGATCGGACGGATCAAGGGAGGAAGCCGGAAGACCGGGCGGAAAGATTCGTGAAATAACTGCTCATCCCCTCTTTCCATGCAGGAGGATGGGAAGAATTTACGCAGGGATCAAAGCGGCCGGCATCTTCAGAAGAGGCCGGAGGATGTCAGACTTTGATATTCAATTGCTGAATCTTGTTGTAGAGCGATCTTCGGCTGATCCCCAAGATTTTCGCCGTCGCCGTCTTGTTCCCCTTGCGATCTTTGAGCGTGCGAATAATGAGGGTCTTTTCGGCATCCCCGAGGGAGGTTCCCACGTCGAAGACGATTTTATTATTGGGAATGATCTTCTGCTGGAAACGCCGGGGGAGGTATTCGGGAATAACGGTGTTGCGCGGGGTCAACAATACGGCGCGCTGGATAACGTTTTTCAGCTCACGGACATTTCCCGGCCAAGGATAGCTGATAAAGAGATCGAGCGCCTCGGTCGAGAACTCGGTGACGTTTTTCTTGTATTTATCGTTGTACTCGCGCAGGAACTCCCGGGCCAACAGCGGGATGTCTTCTTTCCGTTCCTGAAGCGAGGGAAGCCGGATGATAAATCCTTCCAGGCGGAAGTAGAGGTCTTTTCGGAAGGTCTCTTTTTGAACCGCGGCCTGCAAATCTTCGTTCGTGGCGCAGAGGATTCGGACATCGACATGGATCAGGTCTTTTCCTCCCACCCGGTAAAAGGCTTTGTCTTCGATCGCCCGCAAGAGGGTGACCTGTGTTTTCTGATCCATCGTCCCGATCTCATCGAGGAAGAGGGTTCCTCCGTCCGCGCGCTCGAACGCGCCCGAGGTCTGCGCGTGCGCCCCGGTGAAGGCCCCCCGTTCATGCCCAAATAATTCGTTGGAAACCAGATCGGGGGTCAGCGCCCCGATGTTGACCGGAATAAACGGGCCTTTTCGACGGACACTGTCATTGTGAATGGCGCGGGCGGCCAGCTCCTTCCCGGTGCCGCTCTCTCCGATGATCATCACGGAGAGGTCGGTTTCCGCGGCGAGTCGGATCATCTTAAAAACTTCCATCATCGGCTCGCTTTTACCGATGATCGCTTTCATCGATAACATTTCTCCATTTCGATCACTCTTTTCATCGATCATTCAGCTCACCCCCTCTCTTGAAAGTCGGCGGGTCTCGGCGGGCCGGAGATGACACGAAACAAAATGCTCCGGTTCCGCTTCTGTCAGTTGAGGCGCTTCGTCTTGTCGATGGTCGCAGTAGGGTGTAAAGGGCGTTCCTGTCGCGCCGGGCCGCTCCCGTTTTTTCCGGAGGCGGGGATCGGGCACCGGCACGGCCGAGAGCAATTCCCGGGTATACGGGTGAAGCGGATGTTTGTAGAGGATTTCGCTCTTGGCCAGCTCCACGATTTTTCCCAGATACATGACGGCGGTCCGGTCGGCGAAGCTCTCCACCAGAGCAAGATCGTGCGCGATGAAGAGATAAGAGAGGCCGAAGGTCTCCTGAAGGTCGGCCAGCAGTTCCATCACTTGCGCCTGCACGGAGACGTCGAGCGCCGAGACCGGCTCATCGGCCACCACCAATTCGGGATGGAGGATCATCGCGCGCGCGATCCCGATTCGCTGCCGCTGCCCCCCCGAAAACTCGTGCGGGTAGCGGTTCAAAATAGACGTCCCCAGCCCGACCCGCTGAAGGATCGCGGCCGCCTGTTCCCGCCGCTCCTGGCGTGAGACCGAGAAATGGATATCGAGCGGCTCCGCGACGATGTCCAAAATGGTCATGCGCGGGTTGAGAGAGGCATAGGGGTCCTGAAAAATGATCTGGAGCTTTTGCCTCATCCGTCGCATCTCTTCCTTCGGAAGGGAGAGGAGGTTCACTCCTTTGAAATAAATCTCCCCGGCGGTCGGCTCGATCAACCGGAGGATCGAGCGGGCGAGGGTGCTTTTGCCGGAGCCGCTTTCGCCGACGAGGCCCACGGTCTCACCCTCACGGAGGGCAAGATCGACCCCGTCGACGGCGAGGTGAATTCCCTCTTGCCGCTTTAAGAATCCCCCCTTGTTGATCGGGAAATGTTTTTTGAGTCCTTTGACTTCGAGCAACATATTTTAAGTGAAGCGGTCAGCGCTCAGCTTGAAACAATTCAAAAAGGTAAACTAAAGAGGATTAAAAAGGTTCTATCGAGGTTTGCTCCTTGCTGACTGCTGGCGGCTGATTGCTGAATGCTTTCC
>JAHFEM010000076.1:2545-7481 GCA_023248505.1 Nitrospirota bacterium | reverse complement strand
TGTGATCCCGATCTTTGCAAAGATGTTTACCGATTTCGGCGGGACGCTTCCGGGGCTAACCCAATTCGTCATCGACTTGAGCTACTTCATGCAGAGGAACTTCATTAAAATTGCAGCGGGTGTCGGCTTGGCGGTGTACGGTTTTAAAAAGTATTATAAGACGCCGAACGGGCGAATCATGGTCGATAGGATTGCTTTAAAGGTCCCGGTCCTCGGCGATTTGATCAGAAAGGCCGCGGTCGCCAAATTTACACGCACCTTGGGAACGCTCATCGCCAGCGGCGTGCCGATTCTCGAAGGGCTGGGGATCGTTGCGAAGACGGCGGGGAACAAAATTATCGAGCAGGCGCTGATGAACGCCCGTCAAAGCATCAGCGAAGGGAAAACGATTGCGGACCCGTTGGGGAAAGAGAAGGTCTTTCCGCCGATGGTGGTTCAGATGATTGCGGTGGGGGAGACGACCGGCGCGCTCGATGCCATGTTGAGCAAGATCGCCGATTTTTATGATGACGAGGTCGATGCGGCCGTCACCTCCCTAACCTCCTTGCTGGAACCGTTGATGATGGTCTTCCTCGGTGTGACCATCGGAACCATCGTGATCGCCATGTATCTTCCGATCTTTAAATTGGCCTCGATTGTCGGTTAAAGACCCGATCGGCTGCGTGCCTTTCGACAGGATCAATGAATGAAGCGAGAGAATGAGATCATCCTGGGAAGAATGAAGTGGCTGATGGCCCTTCGAGTCTTCCTGGTGACGTTTCTTCTCGGTCTCCCTCTCTTGCTTCAACTCAACTATTTTAAAAATCCCTGGTCGATTGGCACCTTCTATCTTCTGATCGGGTTGACCTACTTCCTGACCCTTGTTTATGTGCTCTTTATCTCCCGGACGCGGTACCCCCTCTTCTTCATTTCTCTGCAACTGGTGATCGACCTTTTGTTCGAAACCGCCCTGATCGTGGTAACGGGAGGGATTGACAGCCCGTTCTCTTTTCTTTATATCATCACGATCGTCTCGGCAAGCATTTTCTTTTATCGCAAGGGGGGCCTGCTGACGGCGGCGGCAGCGACATTTCTCTTCGGCACCCTCATCAATCTTCAATATGCCCATGTTCCTCCCTTTGATCCGCCCAGTGCGCTGGGGAATAAAGAGCTGATCTACATCCTCTTTCTTTACATGATCACCTTCTTCACCGTGGGCGGCTTAAGTGGAAGGCTCTCGGAGCGATTGCATGAAAAAGAGGTGGGGTTCTCAAATCTGCGCGTCTTCACCGAGGATATTGTCGAGAGTATCGCAAGCGGCCTCGTGACGACCGATCTTTCCGGAAAGATTACCTCGTTTAACCGATCGGCTTCCGAGATCACCGGCTTCCAACCGGAAGAAGCGGTCGGGTCGATTTGGTGGGAGCTTTTTTCTTGGGAGGAAATTCGGGATCGTTACAGAAACCTCGCGGTCACCGGAGCTCCCCAGCGATTCGACGGGGAGATTTCGACGAAGGAGGGAGAGCGCTGTCTACTCGGTGTAACGATCTCGCCGCTGCGGAATGAGCACGGCGGGCAAATCGGAATCATCGGAACATTCCAGGATTTAACCCAGTTGAGAAGCCTCGAAGAGGAGATGCATAAGAAGGAGCGGCTGGCCACAATTGGGGAGATGGCGGCAGGGATGGCTCACGAGATCCGAAATCCGCTTGCTTCATTGAGCGGTTCGATTGAGGTCCTAAAGAGCGACCTCAACCTTCGCGATGAGCATCTGAAGCTGATGGAGATTGCGATCAGGGAGGCGGAGCGGTTAAATTCAATCATTACTCAATTTCTCCTCTATGCGAAGCCGCTTCCCCCGCGCCGGAGGCGGACCGATCTTCATGCCCTCTTGTCTGAAACGGTTCAACTCCTTCAGAATAACCCAGAATATCATGATCGGATCCGGGTGTCGTTGCTGACGCCGCCGGAGCCGCTGATGATTTTAATCGACCCCGATCAAATTCGGCAGGTTTTCTGGAATCTCTCGATAAATGCTTTTCAGTCCATGCCGGAGGGGGGCGTGCTGACGATTTCGACCCGCCGGACCCGTACAAAAAAAGGAAAAATATCGGCGGCTCCGGAAGAAGTGGTCGAAATCCTTTTTGCCGATACGGGGGAAGGGATCAAAAAGGAAGATCTCCCGAGGATTTTTTATCCCTTCTTCACGACCAAAAGTTCAGGATCGGGTCTGGGGCTGTCCATCGTGCAGCGAATTATCGAAGAGCACACGGGTGAAATCCTGGTCGAGAGCTCGTCCAAAGGGACGACCTTTTCTATCGTCCTCCCGTTGGACGAGCTGACGCGGAGCGAGCGGTTAGATAGAGAGGCCTCCGATCCGGGGGCCTTCCTCAAGCCAGATCGTCCATCCGATCTCTTCCAACCTGGACAGAGCCGGTTTAAATCGCTATCTATATAGGAACGAAGCATGGAGAAAGTACTGGTTGTTGATAACGAAAAAAGTATGCGGGACTTTCTATCCATCGTCCTGAAGAAAGAAGGTTATTTTGTCGAGACGGCGGAAGATGGAGATCAGGCCTTGAAGGTTCTGGCGAAGGACATCTTCGATCTGGTCCTCACCGATATGAAGATGCCCCGGATGAGCGGCCTGGATCTCTTAAAGGCGTTGAAGGATCTCTCCCCTGAAACGATCATCATTATGATGACCGCCTATGCGTCCGCGGAGACGGCCGTCGAAGCGATGAAAGAAGGGGCGTATGATTACTTGACCAAGCCCTTCCAGATCGATGAGGTCAAGCTGATCATCAAAAATGCCCTGGAGCGCAGAAAGCTTCGCCAGGAGAATAGTCAGCTCCGCCGAGAGTTAAAGAGCCAAGCGACCTTCACCCAGATCATCGGAAAAAGCGAAAAGATGAAGCGGGTTCTGGATCTGGTTCGGAAGGTGGCCGACAGCAAGAGTAATATATTGATTTACGGCGAATCCGGGACGGGGAAGGAGTTGATCGCGCGCGCGATTCACTTCAACAGCGCGAGGCGCGACCGATCCTTCGTTACGGTCAACTGCAGCGCTCTTCCGGAGGCGCTCCTGGAAAGTGAGCTCTTCGGACATATGAAGGGCTCTTTCACGGGCGCCATTGGGAATAAAGAGGGGCTTTTTGAGATTGCTCACGAGGGAAGCATCTTCCTCGATGAGATCGGGGAGACCTCCCTCTCGATCCAGGTGAAGCTCTTAAGGGTGCTCCAGGAAAAAGAGTTTCGCCGGGTCGGCGGAACGAAAGACTTGAAAGTCGATGTCCGGATTATCGCTGCAACCAATCGTGAGCTTGAAAAACTGGTTGCGGAAGGGAAGTTCCGCGAAGATCTCTATTACCGCCTGGATGTCATCCCGATCGACCTTCCTCCGCTGAGGGAGCGGCCCGAGGACATTCCCATGCTGGCCGATTTTTTTCTCCGCAAGTACAATCAGAGTCTTGGAAAGGAGATCGACGGGGTTGAACCGGAGGCGATGCGTGTCTTGATGAACCATGAATGGAAGGGGAATGTGCGCGAGCTCGAAAATGTGGTGGAGCGGGCCGTCGCGCTGGCCTCTCATAAAATGCTGACCCTGGACGACTTTAACCAGGGATTTCTCAAACAAGCGGACAGTTTTCCGATTCCAACTTCCATCCCGGAGGAAGGGCTTCATCTGGAGAACCTCATCGGGAAGATTGAAAGGGAGCTTCTCCTGAAGGCCCTTCAGGAAACCAACTGGGTAAAGAAAGAGGCGGCCAAGCTCCTCCACCTTAATTTCCGCTCTTTTCGGTACCGGCTCGACAAATACGGCATCAAGAAGATAAAGAACGGAGAAATCGATTCCAGCCCCGAGAGCGACTCTGACGACGAGTCCGACGAAGCATTTGAATAGCCCCCGATTTCAAACACTCGCCTTTTAAATCAAAATACCGTACAATCCCTCCTCTCGATAACCCCGCTGCTATTATGAAAAAGAATATCTCAATCAAAACACCCGCCAAAGTGAATCTTTACCTAAAGGTGCTCGGCCGAAGGGAAGATGGCTACCATCAAATCATTTCCCTGATGCAGATGGTCGGACTCTACGATTTTCTGGTCTTTCGGGAGGAACGATCGGGTGTCCATTTAACGGTTGAAGGAGGCTCTCTTCCGGTGGATCGTTTCAACCTCGTCCTGCGCGCGGCGGAGGCGCTCCAACTGGCCGCCTTCCCGCGTGAGACGCAACCCAAAGGGGCCTCTATTCGGCTCACCAAGAATATTCCGATTTCCGCCGGATTGGGGGGTGGAAGCAGCGATGCGGCGGCGACCTTGATCGGGTTGAACCGGCTCTGGGGTCTGCGTTGGCCGCGTGAGCGACTGGCGCTTCTGGGCGCAACCCTCGGGAGCGACGTTCCCTTTTTCCTTTATGGTCCAACCGCTTGGGCTTCGGGAAGAGGAGAGCGAATCGAGGCGGCCGCACCGGCCGAGCAGGGGTGGATGGTGCTCGTCAACCCCGGGATCGCTGTTTCGACTGCGTCGGTTTATCAGGCTTTTTCGCAAAAATTAGGGTTGACAAAAAGCGACCGAGAGCTTACTATAAACAAATTTATTGCTCACAGACCTTCTTTAAGGGAGATCTTTCACCGCCCCCATAACGACTTGGAAGAGGTCACGTTAGCGGCCTTTCCGCAACTCACCCAAATCAAGAAGGAGCTCCTAAGCCTGGGAGGAAAAGGCGTCCTGATGTCGGGAAGCGGCCCGACCCTTTTCGCCACCTTCAGGGAGTATGCTTTGGCCAAAGAGGCCGCTGCCGCCTTCGAGAAGAAGGATTCGGTCAAGGTGTGGGTCGCGCGGATATTGAAAAGATCTCCGATATAGGGCGAGATTAAAGAGCGGATGAGGTCAAGACGGGGTACTGAGAAGCGAATGAGATAAACACGGATTAAAACCTGGACCTACCCCGTGT
>JAHFEM010000076.1:0-2535 GCA_023248505.1 Nitrospirota bacterium | reverse complement strand
CGTGTTTATCTCATCCGTATTCGCCTAATCCTGATTTTACATTGGGGCGTCGACTAGCTGGCAGGTCACGAGATTTTGGATCTCGCAGCCCAGGTTCGATCCCTGGCGCCCCAGCCAAACTACCCTGAAAGTAGGTTCTGGCGACCCGGACAGCGGGTCTCGTCCAGGCCTGCCGGTTGGGGTTTATAATGAGGGTTGCTTCCCATGCGAAGGTTGAAGCTTTTTTCGGGTAATTCAAACCCAGTCCTCACCAAAGAGATCTGTGATTATCTCGGTATCTCGCTCGGGCATGCGGTTGTCTCCACGTTCAGTGATGGAGAAATCTTTATTAAGGTCGATGAGAATGTGCGCGGCAGCGATGTCTTCGTCGTCCAATCGACCTCGGAGCCGGTGAATAATCACATTATGGAGCTCCTGATCCTGATCGATGCCCTCAAGCGCGCTTCGGCGGAGAAGATCACGGCCGTGATCCCTTATTATGGGTATGCGCGCCAGGATCGAAAAGACCAGCCGCGGGTCCCGATCACGGCGAAGGTGGTGGCGGATCTGATCGCAACAGCGGGAGCCGATCGGGTTTTAACGATCGATCTTCACGCCGGACAGATTCAGGGCTTTTTCAATATTCCGGTCGATCATCTCTATGCGACGCCGGTTCTGCTCGATTATTTCAGAAAGAAGAAGTTTAATGACTTGGTGGTGGTCTCCCCCGACGCGGGCGGCGTGGAGCGGGCGCGGGCCTTCGCAAAGAGATTGAATGTCGGCTTGGCGATTATCGATAAGCGTCGGGAGGGGCCGAACCGAACGAAGATTATGAACATCATCGGTGAAGTCGTTGGGCGAGACATTTTGATTCTGGACGATATGATCGACACGGCCGGAACCATTTCGCAAGCGGCGGCGGCGATCAAGGCAAAAGGGGCGGCCCGGATTGTCGCCGGGTGCACGCACCCGGTCTTGTCGGGTCCGGCGTTGCAGCGGCTCAACGAAGCCCCTATTGATGAGGTGGTGGTCACCAATACGATTCCGCTTAAGGGGAAGGAGCAGATCTGCAAGAAGATTACCGTCTTATCTCTTGCTCCCCTCATTGGCGAGGCGATTAAACGAATTCACGAAGAGGCATCGGTCAGCTCTCTCTTCGTTTGAGTGTGATGAAGTAAGTTAATACGGAGGCTTTATGCAAAAGATCGAGGTTCAAAGCGAATATCGAAAAGAGGCCGGTAAAGGAATCGCCCGACAGCTGAGAATGCGCGGAAAAATACCGGCGGTTCTCTACAGCGCCGGCGCTTCCACCCTGCTCACCATGGACCCCAAAGATATCGTTAAGGTGCTCCATTCGGCCTCGGGGGAAAATACGCTGATTACCCTTCAAATCACGGGAGGGTCGGGAGAGGCATCCCGCGTGGCGATCTTGCGTGATTTTCAGCGGGATCCGATTAATGGAAAGGTTTTGCATGCCGATCTCTTTGAGATCAACATGAACGAGCCGATCGTGGTCAAAGTTCCTGTGGAGGTCATCGGGACGGTATCGGCCGGCGTCAAAGAAGGGGGCGTGCTTCAGCACAATGCGCGTGAGTTGGAGATCCGTTGTCTTCCTTCATTGATCCCGGATCATATTCAGGTCGATGCTTCCCCGCTGGGAATCGGAGAGTCGATTCATGCAAAGGATATCCAGCTGGCGGAAGGAATCGAAATGATGACCGATCCCGACCAGGTGGTTGTCTCCGTGGCCGCTCCGATCTCCGAAGCGCAGTTGGAAGAGCTGTTGACCGCACCGAAGGAAGCCAAGGAACCGGAAGTCCTCGCCAAGAAGGAAGAAGAGGCTCCGAAGGCAGAGGGGAAGGCAGAGGCCAAGGCCGGAGAAGCCAAAGGAAAAGCCGAGCCGAAAGCCAAGGAAGAGAAGAAAGAGACCAAAAAATAAGGTTCTCCTCCCTTCTTGTCTAAGAGGGTCTGGGCCGCTGCGCAGAAGCGGTCCGTTCCCCCTGAAGTTTTTCATCTCGGGTTGCAATAGACAAGGAATTGGGCTGTGAAAATGATCGTCGGGCTGGGCAACCCGGGCCCGGAGTACGAAGAGACAAAACATAATGTCGGTTTCTGGCTGATTGATTCCTTCGCGAAGCGCCATCGGATCTCTCTTTCCGAAAAGAAAGGGGAAGCCAGGGTTGGGCGGGGCCGTTGGGCAACCTCTTCTGAGGAAATCAATTTCATCCTGGCCAAACCGCAGACCTTCATGAATCGAAGCGGCCGATCGGTTCAGTCCCTTCTTCAGTCTTTCGGCATCTCCCCCTCCGAGATGATCGTGGCTTATGATGATTTGGACCTCCCGTGCGGCCGGATGCGAATCCGGGAGCAGGGGGGGGCGGGCGGCCATCGCGGGGTCAGGTCGATCATCGATGCGATTGGGATGGATGAGTTCATTCGTTTACGGATCGGGATCGGCCGCGACCCAAACCAAGACCCGGCCGACTACGTTCTGACCCCTTTTCGACCGGAAGAGCTGAAACAGGTGGAAGAATCGATCGAAAAAGGGGTCGAGGC
>JAHFEM010000478.1 GCA_023248505.1 Nitrospirota bacterium | reverse complement strand
GGGGGAGATTGCGAGAAAGAAGGGCCGGGTCGTGGTGGTGGGGGCGGTTGGAATGGAAATCCCGCGGGAGCCCTACTACAAGAAAGAGCTGGAATTGCGGCTCTCCACCTCCTATGGCCCTGGGCGGTACGATCCCGAATATGAGGAAAAAGGACACGACTATCCTTATGGCTATGTTCGATGGACGGAGCGGCGGAACATGGAGGCCTTTCTTGCGCTCGTCGCGCAGAAGAAGGTCGATGTGAAGCGGCTGATCACCCATCGATACCCGATCCAAGAGGCGGAGCAGGCCTATCGGCTGATGATGGAAAGAGACGCCCCCTATTTAGGGATCGTGGTTTCTTATTCGGATGAGGAAAAGGCAAAACCGAACCGGGTCGTGCAGCTCCGAAAGGGGGCGCGACCGGGCCGGGTGCAGCTTGGGATCATCGGCGCGGGAAGCCATGTCAAAGACCGGCTCCTTCCCGCGTTGAGCGGAATCAAGGAGGTCTCCTTGAGAGCCATCTGTACCTCCAGCGGGATCCACGCCAAAGCGCTGGCGGAGAAGACCGCCGCAGCCTACTGCGCGAGCGATTATCGAGACGTTCTGAAGGATGAAGAGATCAATGCCGTCCTCATCGGGACCCGCCATCGCGACCATGGACAGATGGTGGTCGAGTCGCTTCGCGCCGGGAAGCATGTCTTTGTCGAGAAGCCGCTCTGTCTCTGCGAGGAGGAGCTCGAGGAGATCGCCGCCGTCTATGAGGAGAAGGCCAGAGAAGGGATCCATTTGATGGTCGGATTCAATCGCCGCTTCTCGCCCCACATGGTCCAGGCCCGGGCCCTTTTCCAAGGGCGGAGCAATCCGCTGGTCATGCTCTATCGGGTGAATGCCGGTTTTGTCCCGCCCGACCATTGGATTCAGGATCCCGAGACCGGCGGAGGACGGATTATTGGAGAAGCTTGTCACTTCATCGATTGTATGCAGGCCCTCTGCGGTGCGATCCCCACGTCGGTCCATGCGCGGCGAATCGAACGGCATTCCTCCGGAATGACCGACGATCAGAGCCTCCTCTCCTTCTCCTTCGCCGACGGCTCCATCGGGACCGTGGTCTACACGGCGGGCGGCGACACCGCCCTGGCGAAGGAGCGATTCGAAGCGTTCGGAGAGGGGAAGGCGCTTGTCATCGACGATTTCACCCAGGCTGAATTTTACGCCGGCGGAAAACGGAAAACGTTTAAAACAAACAAGCAAGACAAAGGCTTCAACGCGGAGATGGCCTGCTTTGTTGAAGCGATCCAAGGGGGGACCCCGGCAATGTCTTTCGAAGAAATCCGGGCCGTCACGCGGGCGACATTTCGGGCGGTGGAAAGTTTTCGAACCGGCGCGGTTTACACGTTAGGAGAGTAGGATCGGAATGGCCGACCTTAAGTGGGTAGTAAAACGGCTTCGTGTGATGGGGCCGACGGAGATCGTCCATCGAATCGGGGAGCAATGGGCCTTGAAAGTGATGGCGGCGCGTTATCGAATGGGCCGGGGCGGAATCGTTTCATCGGAGCGGGAGGTCTCCCGTTTTCAATTTTGTAGGGAAACGGCGCCGCAGCTCCCGGTACTTCCTGTCGCGGGCCCCAGCGGTCCGGAGGAAATCGAACCTCTGCTCGCCGGAAAAATAAAGATCGGGGATTGGCACTGGCAGTGGCGTCCCGAAGAAGCCGTCTGGCATGAGGCCCCCGATACGGGAAAGATCTGGCCGAGGGCTTTTTTCGGATCGATTTCGTACCGGCCCGGAAATCAGTGCGGGGATATTCGAATCGCTTGGGAGCCTTCCCGGCTCCAGCAGTTGGTCGGATTGGGGCTTCTCTCGAAAGAGGCTTCTCCCAAGGTGGGCCGGCAGGCGGTCGCGCTTCTCGAAGCGCAGTTTCTCTCCTGGGTCGAGGCGAATCCAACCTTGACCGGGATCCATTATATCTCCGCGATGGAGTGCGGCCTTCGTCTCATCGCGGTCTGCCATGCGCTGGATCTCGTCCGCGGCAGGCTGCAAGATCCGGAGCGGGTCTGGTCCGCCCTGATTCGATTGATCGAAGGGCACGCGGTATTGATCGAGAAGCGGCTCTCGGTCCACTCTTCTGTCGGAAACCATACCTTGGCCGAGGCGGCGGGACTGGTCTACGCCGGCGTTCTCTTCCCGGAAATGCGACGGGCGGGCCGGTGGCGGGAACTCGGTCTCTCCCTTTTAGAGAAGGAGGCCGATCATCAGATTCTTCCCGACGGGGGCGGGGTGGAGCAGGCTTTCGGTTATCTGCGCTTCGGGGTCGATCTCTATCAGTTGGCGGTTGCACTGTTGATTCATTACGAGCAGCCGATCCCGCCGGTTTTACGGGAAGCAACGCAACGCGGACGCCGGTTTCTCAGTGCCGTCTCCGACACGAAGGGACGCGTTCCCCCGATCGGAGACAGCGACGACGGCCACGCCCTCTCCCCGTTCCTCCGTTTCCGTTCGGAAGGGGACGTCGGCGAGGGGCTGGCCTCTTTTAATGAGGCCGGCTATTCGCTGATCCGAAGCGGCCAAACCGTTCTTCGTTTTGACCACGGCTCCTTGGGCATGCCGCCGCTCTGCGGGCA
>JAHFEM010000477.1 GCA_023248505.1 Nitrospirota bacterium | reverse complement strand
TTGGATGGGTCGTCATCGATCACCAGTATCTTTTGCACTTTCTATCCCCCGTTTATGTGGAGATGCACCGGAGTGGTGCGATTGGGCGCGGCAGAAATAATCGGTAGTCAGAGGACACTTAATTGATATTCGCTCGAAATCTTAGCAAGAGCCGATCTAAAATTCAATATTTATATTGACACCTCCGCCGGGCCATGATAATGTCGCAAGCCGATTCATCCCCTCTCACCCCGATATGGATCAATGAATCTCCTGCTGGTCTGGGTCATCTTCATCATCTTCGTTGCGCTTGTTTTCGATTTTCTCAACGGGTTTCACGACGCCGCCAATTCCATCGCCACGGTCGTCTCCACCCGCGTCCTGACCCCCCGGCTCGCCATCTTCTGGGCCGCCTTCTTCAATTTTGTCGCCGCCTTCGGCTTCGGCGTCCAGGTCGCGACCACGATTGGAAAGGGGGTCGTCTCCCCCGGCGCCATCAATAATGAAGTGATCCTGGCCGGGCTCATCGGCGCCATCGCCTGGAATATCATCACCTGGTATTATGGCCTTCCGAGCAGCTCTTCTCATGCCCTGATCGGCGGATTGATCGGCGCCGCGCTGGTGCATACCGGTCCGAGCTCGCTGATCTTCACCGGATTGAGAAAAATCGTCCTCTTCATCTTCCTCTCCCCTCTGATCGGTTTCTCTCTCGGATTTCTTTTTATGGTCGGCACGTATTGGGTCTTCCGGAAATTCTCCCCCTCGCGGGTCGATGTGATCTTCCGGCGGCTTCAACTGGTTTCCGCCGCCCTCTACAGCCTCGGTCACGGGACCAACGATGCCCAGAAGACCATGGGGATCATCGCGATTCTTCTCTTTACCAACGGATATCTCGGTCCGCAATTCTATGTTCCCTTATGGGTGGTGATTCTCTGCCATATTGCGATTGCCGTCGGAACCCTCTTCGGCGGATGGCGCATTGTTCAAACCATGGGGATCCGGATCACCTCCCTCCAGCCGGTCGGCGGCTTTTCGGCGGAGACCGCAGGCGCGGTGACCCTCATCGGCGCCGCCTTGGCCGGCATCCCGGTCAGCACCACCCACACCATTACCGGGGCCATCATGGGGGTCGGCGCGACCCGGCGCCTTTCGGCGGTCCGCTGGGGGGTGGCGACCCAGATCATCTGGGCCTGGATTCTGACCATTCCTGCTTCGGCGCTCGTCGCCGCATTCTTCTTTTTTCTGATCGATCTTTTCTTTTAAACCTTCCGGCAAAGACGTCCCGCCGGGATGTCTCTACAACGACCTTTCTCCCTCAACCCCTTCTTGCTCTCATCCATAAAGACTCCTATAATCGGGGGGTGAAGAAATATATCCTGAAGAATCAACCGAAACAGGCCGCGCTCGATGCCTTTCGGCAGGCCTATCAATCTTCCCTCAACGAACAACAGTTTCAAGTCGCCACCGCCCCCGACGGTCCGGCGCTGGTGATCGCCGGGGCGGGGAGCGGCAAAACGCGGACGCTGATCTATCGTCTCGCCTGGCTGGTTCATTGCGGGGTCGAGCCGGAGTCGATTCTGCTGCTCACCTTCACGCGCCGCGCCGCGCACGAGATGCTCAAGCGGGCGGCGCTCTTATTAGACGAGCGGTGCCAGCGGGTCTCCGGCGGCACCTTCCATTCGGTCGCCGCCGCCATCCTCCGCCGGTACGGCAAAGCGCTCGGCCTCTCTTCCTCGTTTACGATTCTCGACCGTTCCGACGCCGAGGATGTGATTCAACTCCTCCGCGGCGAAATGGGGTTGGCGGAGAAGGGGAAGCGCTTTCCCAAGAAGGGAACCCTCTCCGATCTCTTCAGCAAGGTGCAGAACAAGCTGCTCACCCTCGATGAGGTGGTCGAAGCGGAGTACCGCCACTTCACCGATCAGACCGACCTGATCCGCTCGCTTTTCATCCGCTATCAAAAATACAAAACCGATCGGCACCTGGTCGATTATGACGATCTCCTGGTCGATCTCTACGCCCTCCTTTCCGAGCATGAAGCGATCCGGCAGGCGCTGGCCGAGCAGTATCGCCATCTCTTGGTCGATGAGTATCAAGACACCAACAAAATTCAGGGGGAGATCGTCCGCCTGCTCGGCCGGGACGGGCGGGTCATGGCGGTGGGGGATGACGCCCAGAGCATCTACTCGTTTCGCGGGGCCGATTTTCAAAACATCCTCCGCTTCCCGCAATCCTTCCCCGGAACGCAGGTCTACAAGCTCGAAGAGAACTACCGATCGACGCAGGCGGTCCTCGATCTGGCGAACGCCGTCATCGCCGCGTCGAACCAGCAGTACCCGAAGCGCCTCTTCACCCGGAAGGAAGGGGGGATGAAGCCGGCGCTGGTGCGGGCGCAGGAAGAGTCGGAGCAATCGCGATTCATCGCCCAGAAGATTTTGGAGCTGCGCGAAGAGGGGATTCCCCTTTCGGAGATCGCCGTCCTCTTCCGATCGAGTTTTCATTCATTCGATCTGGAGATCGAGCTTGTCCGGCGCAATCTTCCCTTCGAGAAGCGGGGCGGCTTCCGGTTGGCCGAGACGGCGCATGTGAAGGATCTGATAAGCCATCTTCGCATTCTGGTCAATCCTTCC
>JAHFEM010000476.1 GCA_023248505.1 Nitrospirota bacterium | reverse complement strand
TCCTTGAGCAATTCCTGAGTAAATTCCTCGCCTTTCCTGAAGACCCGTAAAAACTCTTCCGCCTTCTTGGCGATCTCGTTTTCTCTTCGCTCCATAAACGTTTTTCTTCCGGATTTGAAGCCCGGGTGGATTATAACACACCCCTTGTGAAAGAGCCAACCCTATTTTGGAAAGCGACGGTAATACTGTATGATTTCTTCCGCAATTTTATGAAGCGGCAAGACCTGATCCACCACTCCCGCTTCAATGGCTTCTCGAGGCATTCCAAAAACAACCGCCGTTTCCTCCGATTCCGCAAGGGTAACGCCGCCCTCTTTCTTCACTTTTGACATGCCGATCTTCCCGTCATCTCCCATCCCTGTCAGAATCACCCCGAAAACCCCTGGACCGAAGATCTCCGCGGCCGATATCATCATCAGATCGACCGATGGAGCATACCGGTCCTCTTCGGTCTTTGTCTTCAAACAGGTATGGACGCGGGATCCGATTTTCTCAAATAAAAGATGATAGCCTCCGGGCGCAATGTAGACCCGACCGGCCTCCAACGGCTCTCCCCCGTCCACCTCGGAAACTCTCAAATGAGAAAGTTTATTCAGGCGTTCCGAGAAGGACTTGGTAAATCCCGGCGGCATATGCTGAGAGATGACGATCGGAACAGGAATCTCCTCCGGAAGATTCGAAACGATTTCAACAAGGGCCGGCGGCCCTCCCGTCGATGCGCCAATGGCCAAAAGCCGGGAAAGCGCTCCCCTCCGTTTAGGCGGTTGAGGGACCTCTACCCGTTTTTTTGAATGGGCGAGCTTGGCGTATTTTTTCGATAAACTTTCCTTTGATATTTTAGAAAGAGTTTCAATTTTGGAGATGAGATCCTTCGGTTGCTCCAGCAGCTCCCCATTGCTGGAGGGCTTTCCATAAAAATCACACGCTCCCAATTCAAGCGCCCGGAATATGCTATAGCCGTCCGAGTGGGATGAAATAACCAGCACCGGGGTTGGATAATAGGCCATCATCCAACGAAGAAAGGTAAAACCATCGATATGGGGCATCTCCAGATCGAGGAGAATTACATCGGGCTTTCGCTCCACGACAAGCTTCATCGCCTTCTCGCCATTCTCCGCCAATCCGGCCACATCGATATGAGGATGTTTCTGAAGAATCATATTGATCATCTGCCGAAATAACGGCGAATCATCGACGATGAGAAGCTTAATGGTCTCTTGCGGCGGATTCTCTCTCTCCATGCGTTTGCCCTTCATCCCTATTTAACGAGAAACGGCTTTTGGTAAACGAGATCGTTCTTGAAGTGCTTTAATGCGTAATGCGTGGAAAGATTCATTAAAGATTCGGAATGGCCGAGGAAGAGATATCCCCCCTCTTTTAGCTTCTCGTAGAATCCCTCGACCACCTTTTTTTTCGCGGACAAATCGAAGTAGATAATGACATTCCGGCAGAAAATTGCGTTCGTTCGGGGAAAAAGAATCCACTTTTCCTGATCGTTCAGGTTCAGGTGGAGAAAAGTGACATTTTTTTTTACACGATCGGCGATCTTGAACCCGGATTCCTCTTTCGTAAAATATTTCCTTTGGTAATAGGGGTCTGTGGTCCGGAATGAACTCGGCTGGTAAATACCCCGCCGCGCATGGTGAAGGACACTCTGACTGATATCGCTTGCGTAGATCTCGATCGTCCAATCGTGAAAAAGCGGGCTCTCCAGGATCAACATCGAGAGGGTATACGGCTCCTCCCCGGTGGAACAGCCGGCGCTCCAGATTCTCAATCGTTTCGTTTTGGTCTCCATTTGAGCCAGTTCCGGCAGGACTTCTTGATGAAAAGTTTGAAGCTGCTGACTCTCCCGGAAGAAGTATGTCTCATGGATCGTAATAATGTCGATCAGAGAGGCCAGCTCCTCGTCTCTCTTTTGATCGTATTTCAAAAAATAATAATAATCACGAAAATTATCGAACTGCTTTCTCTTCACGCTCTGCTGCAACCGGCCTTCCATAATGAACTTCGAGTCCTCGGAGAAATAGATCCCCGAGATCTCATATACCATGTCTCGAAGGAGCCGAAAGATCTCATCGCTCAGAGAAATCTGCTGCTCGCCGATATTCATTCATTTCCGATCGAAGGGGGTCCACTTTCCGATTCTATTTGAGAGAGAACGTTCCGCGCCGTCTCACGAACCATTCCATCTGCATCAGCGTCGGCGATGATTTTCAGTCGCTCGGTCGATGAACGGTCGCGAAGATACCCAATCGCCCGGATCGCAGCCACCCGCACGGTCCAATTGAGGTCGGCCAAGAAGTTCAGAAGAAGGGCGATGGCGGAGGGGTCCTGAAGGAGCCCGAGGGCCAGAATGGCCGCTTTTTTAACATCAAGGTCCGGACTGTTTGTCTCGGCCAGAATGAGAGGGAGCGCCCATTTTTTTTGACGGTCCCCGAGAACGGAAAGGGTCGAAATCTTTACGGCCCCCACTGGATCTGCGAGTAATTCGAGGAGGAGCGCCCGCGCTTTCCCTCCTTCGATTCGGGCGAGGATCGGAGGAATGGCCGAGCGGACCCAGATGTTTTCATCATGAAGGAGGGGGTGAAGGTAGTCGACTAGATCGC
>JAHFEM010000075.1:3450-7530 GCA_023248505.1 Nitrospirota bacterium | reverse complement strand
TCTCCGCGGCCTGTATCAACGAGGCGGAAGAGAGGACGATGGTCCGCTGGATCACCGCTTCGAGCTCTCTGACATTGCCGGGCCATGCATAGGAGGCCAGTTTAAGAAGAGCCCCCGGCGCGAGGGCTTTATAGTTGCTCCGGAAGCGGCTGCAATATTTTTTCAGGAAATATTTGGCGAGCAGGGGGATGTCTTCCATTCGCTCCCGAAGCGGCGGAAGGAAGAGGGAGAGGATATGCAAACGGAAGTAGAGATCTTCTCGAAAGGTTCCCGCTTTGACCCTTTCGATCAAATTCGTATTGGTGGCCGCCACGATCCGCGCGTTCGAACGCAGCGGCTGTCCCCCTCCCAGGGGCCGATACTCTCCTTCCTGGAGAAAACGGAGGAGCTTTGCTTGCGCCGCCAAGCTGAGACCGTCGATCTCGTCGAGGAAGAGGGTTCCGGATTCGGCCTCCGCAATCAGCCCTCTCTGCGGCAACGAGGCATCGGTATAGGCCCCTTTGGCATGGCCGAAGAGCTCATTTTCCAAAAGTGTCTCGGGGAGCGCCGCGCAATTCACCGGGATGAACGGGCCCCCCGACCGGGAACTCAGATAGTGGATTGCACGGGCGGCCAGCTCCTTCCCGGTTCCCGTCTCGCCGGAGAGGAGAACGGTTGCATCGCACCGGGCGAGTCTCGGAATCTGCCGCAGTGCTTTGATGAAGAGGGCGCTCTCGCCGATGAGAGAGCCCATCCCCAGATCGAGCTTCAATCGCTCTGCGGACTCGGTCTGCTCTTCCATCAGAACCCACTTTTGAATGCGGGCCAACAAGTCGCCCGGCTGAAAAGGGCAGAATAGAAAATCATCCGCGACCGAGAGGATCTGGCTTAAGAGGGCCGGATCGAGTGATGCGCTGTGACAGGAGAGCCAGAGGACCGGCACGAAGCAGCCGAGACGCCGAAAGGACTGAACCGCCTCTGCAGCGATTTCTTCGGAAGTGGATTGAAGCAGGATCAGATGCGGCGCTTGGGCCAAGAGCGCCTCCGGAAAGGGAAGGGAGGAAACAGGAATCAAGTGAACCCGCCCGGAGGGGAGGTGATGGGTGATGATCCGATTGAGATCGGCGCAATCGTCTTGCTGCGCGCAACGGCCGCCTCTTAAATCAACCTGAAGAATGGTCTTTGTCATTTTCCGGTCCAAAGGATCAGTCTATATGAATGGTTGGTTTTAAGAAGAGATTTGGAGCTTGCTGACGACCTGTGGTATTTGATGCTCGGAGGATGCGCTTGTTTTAATCTGGGTCAAGCGCCATGCCATTCGAACATCCTCAGGCCGAGTTTTACATTGGTTTAGACGGGCATGGTATTCATTCCGCCACCCCGTACACTAACTAATCTGCAATCACGGAGTCAAGCGGAATCCGACCCTGCAAGATACTAAGTATACTCACCTTGCCTATCCTCCTGAAGAGAATTGAACGGGGTTGTCGGTGAGAGCGCTTTGTCCGGCCGGGGTAAAAGAGGATGGCTTATTTGCGTCGGGAAGAGATTCCCTCGGAAGACGTTGCGGCCGTAGAGGGGACATCATCGGGGGCGTTCATCGCGCAGCGAAAACCGATGGTGGCCTCTTTCCGATTGGGGGCGACGGCATAGCGTTTGGTCGTTCGGAGGTCGGTCCCGCTGTTATCCCACGAACCGCCCCGCACTGCTTTTGTCATCCCGGAATCGGGTCCCTTCGGAAGCGTCACCTGGCCTTCTTTGTAGTAAAACTCGCTGTACCAATCGAAGACCCATTCGAGGACGTTTCCCGACATGTCGTAAAGACCGAACGGGCTTCGCCCGGCCTCAAAGGTCCCGACTGGAGCGGTATAGGCAAAGCCGTCCTCTTCGCCGCGCGCGTTCGCGTAGCCGTCGGCATAACTCTCCCCCCAGGGCCAGGAGAGACCGGCTTCGCCCCGGGCGGCATGTTCCCATTCCGCCTCGGTGGGAAGTCGTTTCCCGTCCCAGGCGCAGTAAGCATCGGCATCGAACCAGGAGACGCCGACGGCGGGAAGATTCGGCTGGAATAGGACGGAGACATCATCAAAAAAGACCATGACCTCTTGGCGATGTCGGTTGGTCTTCTCGATGAATTGCTGATACTGGGTGTTGGTCACTTCATAGAGATCAATGAAATAGGAATCGATGGTGACCTCGCGCGCCGGCTTTTCATCGAATTCGCCCCGTTCTTCTTTGGACCCCATCCAGAAGATTCCTCCCGAGATGAGGACCATCGGCGCGCCGTCTTTCCCGAGCTTGGCCATTCTCAGACGGTTGAACCGGGAAGGGTCCGGGGCGGGAATGGTCACCCGCGGGGCCTGGCGTTCACGGGCCGCCTTGACTTCGGAGCGAATCGCATTGAGGCGGAAGATAGAGATGAGGAGCAACGCGAGGAAGACGATGCCCATTCCGATGAGAATGCCGGCTTCCTTCATCTCGGCTTTACCTTCCGAAGAAAGAGGGGGTGAATAACGATCCGTGAGGACTCAAAACGCCTCCCCACTTTATCATGATTTTCAATCCCGATTCAATTTATTGCGCGAGGGCCGAGAGCCGGATTTTTCCATGAAGTATAAGAGAACCGCGGATCACTCTCCGTAGATAAAATTTAAGACAGTTTCACCCACCGTTTCCGAAATTTCTTTTTGGAGGGCCGCCAGCGTCTTTCGTTCCGCCTCTTTGGCGGTCAGATGCCCCTCCTTTCCCGATCGCTGAATGCGGCCGAACTCCTTTTGGTTCTCCATTTGGATCAGCGTCAGATCGGCGGTCCATCGGAGATAATGCCATTGTGGATCTTTCAGATCGGCCTCTTCCAGGCCGACTTTTCCCTTGATGAGGAGGTCCCCTTCTCCGCCGCTCGAAAACCCTTTCTCGTGAAGTCCGGCGAGGATGGCATCCCGGACCGCCGTCGCCTGCGGGCCGTCGATCTGGACATCCACCCTGAAGGAGCGGCCGAGAAGATTTTTAAGTTGATCCTCGAGGGCGGCGGCGCTCACCTTCAGGCCATCCCCCCGCCCGCCCGGCTGGATGACGCGAAGATCGGAGTCATAGACCTCGGTCTGTCGAGCGGCCAGCAGCGCTTTATGGAGCGCGCGCGCCTGATCGAGCGGGTCGGTCGATTTCTTCGCCCGCGCTTCCCATTCTCGCGCTTCCATTTCGGCGTCGAGCGATTTCTGGCGCAGCGCCGAGGCGCTCTTCGCCCGGTCCAGCACCGCCAAGGCGTAGTGGACCTTTGAGGCGGGATCGGCCCATCGTTCGGCGATCCGGACCTGCTCAAGCACTTTCTGCGTGGAAACCTCGGTTTGGTTCTTCAAGTCGACCGTTCGATCGATTTCAATCGTCTTTCCCTTTTCGGTTTGCCGGAAATCCTCCCGTTCATGAGTGGTCGTGCGGATCTCCGCTCGGAAGGTGCGGGCCAGGGCGGCATAGGCGCTGTCTTCCGCCCTCTGCCGGGTATCTCCGGAACCGACGCCGGTAAGATAAGCGGCTTCGGGATATTCGGCGCTCGGCCCATCGACCCAGTCGGGTTTCTCCGCGGCAAGCAAGCGTCCCGTCGTATCGAAAAGAAGGAGTGCCACACTGCTCAAGAGCAGGATAAATCGGATAAAGCGTTTCATCTGTCCTCCTCGCTCGGAATTACTGAAGGATATGATCGATCAGAAAGTGCTGCTTCCCCTTCTCCACGTTCAGAGACGGAACCGGGCGCTCCTCGATCAAGCGGCCCTGGTCTGAATAGTAGGCGATTCGGGCCTCCCACTCCCCCGGCGAAAGAGAGACGCGCGCCAGGTGGATTGTTGCCGGCAAGGTCTGCCAGCTCCGCTTATCCGATTGCTCGGTTGCGAGGGAGTAGACGTTGGTCAGAAAATCGGTGAGGATCTCGGCCCCTTCGCCCCCCCGCTTCCTCGCCTGATGTTTTGCGGTCCGCGCGGCGATATATTTGGCCGTCGCGCGCGCAATCGCTTTGGAGGAGATCCGTGCGATCCGATCTTCCAGATTCTTTTTTGCGATGGCGGTGATATCTTCCATCAAGTCGGCGCGCTGCTTAAAAACGGATTCTCCGCG
>JAHFEM010000075.1:0-3440 GCA_023248505.1 Nitrospirota bacterium | reverse complement strand
AGATGCCGCCGCTTCCATCGGGGACCGGCGCATCGATGAAATAATCCTCCTTCACGGGGGAGCGTCCCTCATAGGTCACCACAACGACCTCGCCGTTCTGCGCCGGCGAGGGTTCCGAGGCGAGCTGGACCGACTCGGGAAAGAGCGCTTTGTATTCCGCCTGTTCTTCGGAGAGATGGAGGGCATTCGTCATCCGGATCAGGTCGAGGCCCAGCCGGGAGGGGATCGGCGTGCGGTAGTTCTTCTGATCGTTTTGAAAGGCCTCATGGGCCTTCCGATAGGAGATGAAGGCGTCGTTGAATTCTCCCCGCGTTTCATAGAGAATCCCGGCCAGGTAGCGTGCGAAGGCGTCCTCTTTGTAAACGCTCTTTTGCGTATATCGATCGTTCAGCAGATTCAATTGGGCATCGACCTGCCTCGCTTCCACCAAGGCATCGTCCCATTGGCCCAGGGCGGCATAGTTCAGCGCCGAGAAGAGATGGATCAGAACGGCTTCAAAATCTTCTCCCTCGTAAGGAAGGACGTTATCATTGGTCAGCATCGCACCGGCATGCGTGGAGAGGCTCTGAGTATAGAGCCGGTCGATCTCGGCCGTCGCCTTCTCGAAGAAGCGATTGCTTTCCTGATAGCTCCCGGCCAAATGAAGAAGAAAGGCCCGGTCCAGATAGTAGAGGAGGAGATTGCGGTCGCCGTATTCTTTTTTGTTTTTCTCAACCACGGCATCCGCATCGGCATACCGGTGGGAGAGAAGATTCTGCTCCACCAACTGCTGGTGGTGGAGCGAGGGGCCGCACGCGGTCAGAAGGAGAAGTGAAAGCGTCGCCCCGAGCTTAAAGAGCAAGGTTGCGAAACCCCTTTGCGCGAAGCCCGTTTGGTAGAGGAAGGTCGGTGATCGGTGTTCCGACAGAGGCATGGGGGAAGGATGCATGAGACATCAATCCCTAGAATTTCACCCGGCTTTTGGAGATGATCTTCTTGATTTTCTTCTGGCCGAGCCAGACCTTCTTATTGTTCGCCATGTCGACCATCTCCAGGTCCACTTGGTAGAAGACCGCCTTGGTCCCCTCGGCTTCATCGAGAATGGTGTTGATCGTCCCGATCATCATGTAATCGGCGCCGATCTCTTTCCCGGGGCCCTTCACCGTTTCATCGGCCGAGTTCTGGGCCTGTTCGAGTCGTTCGGCCCGGATCTCCTCGCGCTCTCCCTTGCCGGCGACAAAAGAGACCCGCCCGGAGTTGGTCAACTCGCGCTGCAGATCATTGACGAAGGTCTGGACATTAATATGTTCATGGCTTCGATTGACGACGGTCCCGACGATGACGGTCGGCTCTTTCCCGGCCTTTTTGAGGAAGCTGTCGACCCAAGGACGGTTGAGGGAGTCCTTCACCATCTCTTCAGCGACCAGGCGGGAGTCGGTATCATTCCAGCGGCCGGAGAGATCGGTGACGGTCTCTGTTCCGACCCGGGAGACCGTGGTTCCACAGGAGACGATTCCGGTCAGTGCGATTCCGGTCAGAATCCAAACGAGCGATTTTCGAAACATGGGTTTCCCTTTCTATTGTGTCGCGATTGCATCGAGACCTTATCGGTGCTTTTCTTCCTCTTTATCGAGATCTTCGAAGGCTTTCTCCGCATTTTTTCGCACATAATCCCGGACGGTTGCATTCAACTCTTTGGCCTGCTGAATGTTTTCCTTAAATTTGTCGAGATCCAGCCGGGCGAGGGAGTAGAGGGTGCCGTCGGAGGGATCGGTCCAGTGATCGATGATGATCACGCCGGAAAGCGTCGTTGCCGAGAAGGTCTTGATCGTCTGCTCGATGTTCTGCTCCTCGCTGGTTTTCTTAAAATCGCCGGCCGTGGTGGAGGCGGCATAGTCGCGCATGAGAGAGGCGGAGTAGGTCTCGAAAATCTTCGCGACCTCCGCTCGGGCCCGATTATCGGCGGCTGTCTTCGCCAGCGGTTTATTCATTACCCCGGTGACCGCACCGACACCATAGAAAGACTTTTGATCTTTCTCGAGAAAGGCGCCGGTTCCCTTTAAAACCCAATCTGGCTCCTCATTTTTGGCTTTATGGCCGGCACAACTCGCCAGCAACATGATCATGACGCCTGCGACGATTCCCTCGATAAAGTACCGCCTTTGCCTCATCGCGTTCCCTCCGTTTTGGAAATGGAATCAATATACCATCGTTCCACTAAATGTCAAATTTTTGGGACGAAGAGACGGGGTGAGGCGGTCCTTGTCGGAAAAAGAATTTGACAAAGAGAAACGAGTTGACTATAATACCAATTAGCCTAGAGTAAACGTCATTGGGACTTCTTTCCGACTCGGCTCTTCATAAAAACCTCATCCTAACATAATTAGCTGGCCGGTCCAGGCGAAAGATTCGTCTCATTGACTCACTTGTTTTCTTCCAAATCTGCTCAGAGCATTTCATACAAATCATAAAGGAATGATGGCCATAAGCTAATTTGCCTACTCGTCTTACGATCCCTTCCTCACTCAATTCTTAAATGACGATGCAGCCTATTGCAGAGATGAAGGTCATATTCGGATAATCCTAATCTGACATGCTCACCCCTTTTATATTTTCAAAAGACAATCGAATCACCAAAGTTGGTTTTAAGGTTTAATATCAAGGAGAAAAAGATGAATCTCACCGAATTAAAAGAGAAAAGTATTGCGGACCTGACTGAGGTGGCCAGGGACCTGAAAATCGAGGGGGCCAGCAACCTGAGGAAACAAGAGCTCATCTTTGCCATTCTGCAAGCCCAGTCCGAGAAAAACGGAACGATCTATGGTGAAGGGGTTCTGGAAACCCTTCCGGACGGTTTTGGATTTCTTCGATCCCCGGATTACAACTATCTGCCCGGTCCCGACGATATTTATGTCTCTCCCTCGCAGATCCGGCGATTCAATCTCCGAACGGGCGATATTGTTTCGGGTCAGATCCGGCCTCCCAAAGAGAGCGAGCGTTACTTCGCGCTTCTGAAGGTCGAAAAGATCAATTATGAGGACCCCGATGTCTCACGGGATAAAATCCTTTTCGATAACCTCACTCCGCTCTACCCGATGGAGCGGATTAAGCTCGAGTACAGCCAGGAAGATTATTCCACCCGGATCATGGATCTGATCACCCCGATTGGAAAAGGACAGCGTGGATTGATCGTCGCTTCGCCCCGAACCGGTAAAACGGTGCTCCTCCAGGCGATCGCAAAAGCGATCATGAAGAATCATCCCGATATCATCCTGATCGTCCTTCTGATCGATGAGCGCCCTGAAGAGGTGACCGACATGCAACGCCAGGTCAAGGGAGAGGTCGTCAGCTCCACTTTTGATGAGCCGGCTCAACGGCATGTCCAGGTGGCCGAGATGGTCATCGAGAAGGCGAAGCGTCTGGTCGAGCACAAGCGGGACGTCGTCATCCTGCTCGATTCG
>JAHFEM010000475.1 GCA_023248505.1 Nitrospirota bacterium | reverse complement strand
GATGGTCATGAAGAACACGATTGAAGTCTCGAAAACCCAAGTCGAAAAATTCACTTCGATCTTCCCCATGACGGCCAGGCCCGTTCAGCCGCTGCATGAAAGATCCATTAAGGTCGCCGCCGAGTAATCAGGAGCGCCCCGGGGCCCGGGGGTGATCGAGGAGATCATCCCCGGGCCCCGGAATCACGGCGCAATTTCCCATCGACGGAACATTACGGTATTTCATCTCGTCTGACAATCTAAGAGAAGGAGGATTCGGTGCAGGTAGAGTGGAAACAGCGCTTGCTCTGGTTAGGGTTGGTCTTATTATCGATCGGACAAGGAGGCCCGGCGTGGGGAATGGACCTTGGCGGAGGGTTGACGATCTCCAATGTCACCTACATGGACTTCACCCTCCCGCGCGGGGATAGCTTCGAGGCGGACACCCCGGGGTTGAGCTCCGATCAGGCGAATACGAATTTGGGACGAACGCAGGGATTTCACTTCACACGGGTCTATCTGAACTTCATCAAACAATTTGAAGAGAAGCCGCTCGTCATCCGGATCACCACCGATCAGATGACCTTTCTGCCGAACGGCGATTCACAGGGAACCCCGCTCGGGTTAACCGGATTCGGCGGCGCAGGACGGGGAGAGCTTTTCATTAAATTCGCCTACGCCCAGTACACTTTCACCCCCGCGGCCGTTCTTCGCGTCGGGCTGCAGCAGACCCCCTGGCTCGACTGGTTCGAAACGAGATATACCTACCGCTTCCTGGGACCGACCTTCACCGATACGCAGGGGCTCCTGACCTCTTCCGACATGGGCGTGGGTCTCCTCGGATCGATCCCGGGAGGCTGGCTTCAGTACCAGGTTCTTTTCTCAAACGGAGAGGGATACCAGAATAACAGTATCGACGGACGGGGTTTTATGGGAAGCGGACGGATCAACGCCAACTTCGGTCCGCTGACCCTCGCAGTTTTTGGCGCGACCGGGCGATCCCAAAACGGGAATTCCGCCTATGATCCCAAACGGGAAATCGTCGCCGTGATCTACAGCAACACCGCGCTTAGTTTGGGGGCCGACTACCTCTTGGCCGATGATACCCACCGAGGGGTCGAAGTGATGACGACCTATGACAGCACCGCCGGGAGCGCGGGGCCGAAGACCTCCGGAAGGCGGTTCCAATCGGCGCGCGGTTATCACGTGTGGGGGTTCGTGCGAATTCCGCCGGTCGAGCCGGCGCGTCTTTATGCCGACTTTTATCGGATGAAACCGAACGACGATACCGATGCCGGAACGTGGGATCAGCTTCGCTTCGGGGCAAGTTATGACCTGGGACCGGGGCTCGTCGTCGCCCTCGATCAGACCTTCCATCGGGTCGATCTCCTCGACACCAACACCGGCAGGATCGATGCTTTGAAAAACCAGGCGACCAGCCTTCGGGCGATGCTGACGTTTTAAAACAATCTAAGGGGGGGTTGCCAGGAGCGAGAGGGTGTTGATGATCGCCGCCGCGACCGGGCTTCCCCCCTTCGGTCCGCGACAGGTAATAAAGGGAATGGAGAGCCCGAGGAGCGCCTCTTTCGACTCGGCGGCATCGATAAATCCGACCGGCACCCCGATGATCACGAGGGCTTCGCCTTTCCCTCCTTCACGAGGCGGATCAACTCCATCAGCGCGGCCGGCACATTTCCGATCACATAAATCGATCCGTCGCTCGTCTCCGCCGCCCTTCGCATCGAGACCGCCGCGCGGGGGAGGCCTTCTTCCTTTGCCTTTTGAATCACATCCTCATCGGAGATAAAACACCAAACGCTCCCGCCATGCTTTCCCAGCCGATCCTTCGCGATTTCCATCGACATCGTCTGCGTATCGGCGACGATATCGGCGCCGAAACGGATCGCCGCGATTCCCGCCTCCACCGCGGCGGGATGAAAGATCATATTGCGCGCGTAGTCGTAATCGGCGGTGGCATAAATCGCCTGCCGAACGACCGACCACTGGCCGGGATTGAAGGCGTGCGCTCCGACCTCCCGATCAACTATTTTTAAGCCGGCCTCTTCGACCGCCTGCGGATCTTGCAGCTTCATCTGCTCCCCGTGTTAGAGTCTGTGTTTAAAAGATATCCGTTTTTTGCGTAGATCATTTTGTCTCCTCCGGGTTCGTAACCAGCGAACGAATGTGAGCGTTGAGGGGGAGGCTCCATCCGGCTTTGCCGGCGGAGGGGGCGACGCAAGCCCCCTTTCCGGCTCCGCCGGATTAGATTGGGAATCGGTTTGCCCCTCTTTTTAGACCCTTACTTTCAGTGATGCGGCTTCGGCGCCATGAAAACCATGATCACGAGCCGCTGAGAAGAGCGGTTGGCGACGCCATGATCGACGCCGGCCGGCGCGAGAACGGCCGACTGAGCCCCAACGGTCTGCTCCTCCGCCCCGACGCGGAAAGATCCCTCGCCCTCTAAGACATAGTAGATCTTGTCCTCTCCCTCGTGGGTATGCGGGTTCTGCGCCTGCCCCGGCTCAAAGCAGTAGAGGTCGCAGAACAGATTCTTCGTGTCAAAAAGATTGATCTTCTTCATCTTCTCCGGGGAGAAGGTCTTTATCTTTTCAAGCGTGACCACCTGCATTCATTTCCTCCGTTTA
>JAHFEM010000074.1 GCA_023248505.1 Nitrospirota bacterium | reverse complement strand
TGTATGGTTCGCTTTGCGAACGATGTGGGCGGAGGCTTCGCCATCCATTGCAATCTGCACATTCGCGCGTCTAACCCTCGCCCCAAGGGGGCGGGGAATGCGACGCGCGTGCGTGTTCAGTCCCCGGCGAAAGCGCTCTTGGGTTGCATTCTCCGGTGGGCTGGTGTAACATCGCTCCGTTTTGATGGGGTCTATTGATCAGAGGAGGCGCGATGAAGAGAGCGATTGGACTTTTTGTTCTGCTGTTCATGCTGGGTTCCCTCTTTCCGGGAACGGCTCAGGCAAAAAGAGAAAGCGCCAGCAGAGACAACGGCATGGAGGAAGTCCTCGTGGACGGTTTCTATGGCGGTCTGGCGGGGGCGCTGGTGGGAGCGGCCTTTATGGCCTTTAAAGATCAGCCGGGGGATCACCTGAACGACATGGCCATTGGGGCGGGGGTGGGGGTGATCGTCGGGACCCTCTACGGCGTTGGGCGAGCGACGCACGCCTTTGCCGAGATACGGGAGGATGGAACAACGACCGTCCGGATGCCGACGATTCGGTTTGATCTGGAACCGTCCGGCAAGGGGCTTCAACCCCGCTGGTCGGCCGATCTGCTTCGTTTCGGTTTCTAAGGGGTGCACATCAACCACTCGTTGGTTTTTTGTATCCGCCGACGGCCCCCTTGTCATGGGCCATCACCTGATGTAGAATTGCTGCGATGAACAGAAGGGGGGGAACGCTTCGCAGGAACGAGCGGATCGATCAGAGGCTCCTGCAGAGACGCCTGGCACCGCGGACGCTCTGAGCGGGTCTCATCCTCGACGAAGGTAAGACCGTATTTCAATGATGGAGGGGAAAGAGATGGCACACAAGGTTTTGGCGGTGGATGATAACTTCGACACAATCGCCATTCTCTCGGCGGTCCTTCAAAAAGAGGGGTACGCCGTCCTCACCGCAATGGATGGTTTAGAAGCGATTCAGAAAGTTGAGAGGGATCTCCCCGCGCTGATTCTGCTCGATCTCATGATTCCGAAGATGAGCGGTTTTGAGGTTTGTCAGGCGCTCAAGGCCAATTCCAAGACAAGACACATTCCGATTCTGATGCTCACCGCAAAAACAGATTCTCTCTCCCGGCTGCACGGGCTTTCCCTCGGCGCCAGCGAATATTTGACCAAGCCGTTGAATCCAAGGGAGATCCTCCAGAAAATCAAGGAGCACCTTCCTCCCGCCGAACCGCCCCCGCCCTCCGGAGGCCCGATCGTTCCCCTGCTGGGCGCGGCCCCTCTGTTTTGGGAGCTCATCCGCGCGATGCTTGCGTTTCACCCCCTCCGGTTCGATCCACCCGGCACGTTCCATCCGCATAAAATATTTTAAACAGGTAAGCAGCGGCGCCCTCGACCTTGAGCCGGGGTGTTTTCAATTCGTCTTTTCGGTGGAGGGTGTTCCCCCGTCTAATAAACGCTCCGCCGCCACCGCCTCTTCCTGAAAGCGCTCCTTCCGATAGGCTTTCGCAAAGCGCTTGAGCAGTTCGGCCCGATGACGCTGCTCTTCTTCCGGAACGAGGGAGAGGGCGCGGTCGTGCCATTGCCGCGCCGTCTTGAGGGACTGCTCCGTCTCCTTCTGCCGCCCCGTGTCGCGGGCCTCTGCCGCCATGGCGATGTAGAGCATCCCCAACTCGTTCGTTCCGTTGATGTAGCGCGGGTCGAGACGGATCGCCTGCTCGAACGCCACGAGGGCGGCGGAATAATTTTTCTGGCGCTTGTAGATCTCGCCGAGATTGGCATAGGAGAACTTGTTATGGGGATCGAGCGCCAGCGCATGTTTGAAGAGGACCTCCGCCTCTTTAAGATCGCCGAACTCGGTCATCGCGATGTACGCCCGGTTGTTCTCGGCCGACGATTTGAGGCGAAGCTCCTCCGGGGAGTCGCCGGGAAGGGCCATGACGCGCCAGTAGGCCTCGATCGCTTCGCGCGGTTTTCCGAGAAACTGAAGGGCGAAGCCGTATGCCAGCCAGGCTTCTTCGAGGTCGGGGCCGAGTTGAACCGCCTTGGCGCTCGTCTCCTCCGCCCACGACATCCAGGGCATCTTCTCGTGTCCGTAACGGTGGACCTGCTGACAGTACGCCCGTGAGAGAACCCCCAGGGTGAGTGCCTTGAGAATCCCCTCGCCGCTCTCGGCGGCTTTGCGGAGGTGCTCAATCGCCCGATCGTTGTCGGTCGCGGTGAACCGGTTGTAGAGCAGGCTGCCGAGATTATAATGGGCGAGGGCGTAATCGGGTTCGATCTCCACCGATTGCTGGTACCGCTCGATCGCCGCCTCGCGCTCGGCGGTGTTTCCGCTCCGGATATAACGGATGTGATGGGTGTACCCTTCGATGAAGGTCCGATATCCCCGCCAGGTTTTCGCTTCGCTCCCCAGTCCCCATCGGCGTTTGACGATCTCAAAGGCCATGTCATCGACCAGTTCCAAAAGCTGATCGGCCCGCTCGATCGATCGGACCAGGACCATCGTCGTCGGCTTTCCCCGATCGGTCGTCAGGGTCGTCGAGAACCGCACGGTGGCGCCGACCTGATCGATCCCCCCCTGGATGGTTCGCCGCGCCAGGAGCGTTCGGATCCGGTAGGAGAGGGCAAAGAGGCTGTCGGGGGAGAAGCTAAACGCGCCGAAGCCGATCGAACCGATCGCCTGTCCCTCCATCGGGTCGGAGAGGATCAGAATCTCCTGCTCCGGGTCGAGAATGGTGTCGGGCTCGCTCCGTCCCAGATCGACCAACATCGCCGTGTTGCCGGCCTTGGCCGCCGCCTGGGCCCCCCGAACCTGACGGCTCAACACCTGCCAGGCCATTTCGATCTCCCCGAGCTGTTGGGCCACGATCTCGTTCAGACAGAGGCCGACTTTGTCGGCTCCGCGAAAGGGGAGGACCAGCGTTGCGCGCCCGAGGACGGCGCGCCCGATCGATCTCAGAATCATGGCGGCCAAGAGGATCACCGCCAACAATGCCAGGGCGGCGCCGACCACCTCCAGGAGACCGAAGAGGACTCCGGCCAGATTGCCGATCGCTTCCCGTAGCGCCTGCATGTTATTTCTCCATTTGGATGGCTCTCCAGGGGTGATCACGGAGAGATGATCGGAATATATCAAAAAGGGAAGAATGGAACAAGAAAATTGGTGGGTCGGCCGATCAGATCGGCTCCATTCGGTTTCGAGAGGGCCTGAAGTGTATCCGGCGTCACACTTGATCGACCGAATCCCCGAGCGTGTCCTCGATATAAAGCATTTTGACGATCATCCAGAGGCTGGCGGTGAGAGGGGAAGCGAGCATCACGCCGGGGCGCCGATGAGTACCTGCACGGCGACCGTGAGCGCCGGCGGCAGGAGAACCGCACCCGCTGCAATGCCGACTGCAATGAGTGTCTGTTTTACGAAAGCAGGAGCATCCAATTTGGGTGAGGGGGGATTCGACGGGGACTCCTTGGCGGTTGCGGCGCGGCGCGCTCCTCTCAATTCGGCGCTTCCCTCCGTTCATGACCCGCGGGCGCGAAAAATCCGCCCACACATTCCGATCCTCTCTGAGGGAGAGGATCGGATGCGATCCATCTAAAAGAGAGGCGCTTCAAAGCGGATCACCCCGATGCGTCGAGAAGGCTATCCAAGCTGCAAGAGGCCGAGGATGAGGATGATCATGATCCCGAACATTGCAACAATGAAAACGGCGGGGTGAATGCCGCTTAACTTATTTTTTTCGTCATAGTTTTCAGCCATGGCCGTGCAGACAAAGTAAGAAGATTTCTTTATCTCTTCCTGTATGAGCCTATTATAAAAGAATGAGAACGGGGAAGGCAATCGGCCTGCTTGGCCGTTGCAGATCTATACCGAATAGGATGAACGGATCAGACGCGGGTGGAGAAGATCGTACGGGGGTTCCCTATAAAAAAGAGTCGAGCGGGCTTTCAGACCTGTTCGAGAATGCTCACCGTGATGTAGGTGCCGGTGCCGGCATGACTATGGATGAGGCTGCGCCGGGGGTTCTTGATCTGAAGCTTGCCGCTCCCGAGATGTTTTTTAATGGTCCCCTGGTGTTGCCAGAAGGCGAAGACCGCCTGCATCAGGCCGGTGGCGCCGACCGGATGGCCGCAGGCGAGGAGCCCGCCGCTCGGATTGACCGGGATGCGTCCCTGCTTCGGCAGGTGGAGGCCGTAGTCGATCCCGGGCATGAAGGGGTTCCCCTCCTCGACGAACGTTCCTCCCTCGCCGTATTTGCAAAGGCCGAGGTCCTCATAGGTCTGAACCTCCGAGGAGGTGTAGGCATCGTGCAGCTCGATGAAATCGAAATCGTCGATCGGGTTTTGAACCCCCGCCATCTCATACGCCTGCTTGGCCGCCGCGCGTCCTCCGCGGAAGGAGTGGACGCCGGGATACTTGAGATTCCTGTAGTCGCTCGCTTTCTCATGCGGCAGCAGAAGGACTTTCCCGTGAGGCCGGTCGGCCATCCGCATCGCATCGCTTCCGGAGCCGACCCCGGCGACCTTCACCGGATTCGGGCAGAGTTTCTGCGCCGCCTCCTCCGAGGCGAGAAAGCAGACCGCCGCGCCGTCGGACATCGTGCAGATGTCGAGCATCGTCAGGGGGGTGGCGACCATCTGGGCGTTTCGCACGTCGGCCACCGTCAATTTCTTCGGGCTCTGGGCATAGGGATTGTAGAGGGCATTGGCGTGGTTTTTGATCGACACCATCGCCAACTGCTCCGGTGTCGTCCCGAATTCATGCATGTGCCGCCGGACCATCATCGCATAGTAGCCGGTGTAGAAGCCGCCGACCGGGAAGTCGAAGTTGGTATCGGAAGCGAGCGCGATGAATTCATTTCCCTTCCAGGTGTTGACCCGCGACATCGTCTCGAACCCGAAGGCGAGGCAGACGTTCATCCGCCCCGATGCGACCGCTTCCCAGGCGCTCTGGAAACAGAGGCCGCCGGTGGCGCCGCCCCCCTCGATTCGCTTCGACGGCTTGGGGCAGAGGCCGAGATAGTCCTGGACCATGCTGGCGGCTTTCAATTGCCGGGCGAAGTGATCGGAGAAGTAGGAGCCGACGGCGCCGTCGATCATCTCCAGTTTCAACTTGGGGAGATCGGCGAGGGCATAGTCGAACGCCTCTTTGACCATGTAGCGGAAGTCTTTTTCAGGATTGGCCTTTTTAAATTTGGTGATTCCGCCGGTGATCATGTAGACAGGGCGCATCGTTCGACCTCTGGGTTTGGGGTGGGAGGAAACGAATCGAGTTCAATCGTAGCGGAGGAGAGGGAAGCTGTCAAGACGGAGTAGGGCTGCGGGAGGATTGTCCCGGTGTTCGTCTGGTGGAAGGGAACGCGGGAATTGTTGAGCGTTGTGCGGCGTCCGGGCAGACGTTTCGCGTTCGGTTCCGCGTTCCTAACTTATATCTTCGTGTGGCGGATGATCTTCCCTTCCACCAGGTACACCACCATCTCGGCGATGTTGGTGGCGTGGTCGCCGATTCGTTCGATGTATTTGGCGATGAAGCTGATGCGGACGGCGCGGGTGATGGTGGTGGGGTCTTCGGCCATGTAGGAGAGGAGTTCCCGGAAGATTTGGTGGGTCAGGTCGTCGATGAATTGGTCGGCGGCGCAGACCTTTCGGGCCAGCGCGGCATCCTTGTTGACGAAGGCGTCGAGCGCCTCGCGCACCATTTTCTGCGCCGCCTCCGCCATCCGCGGGATGTCGATGTACGGCTTGAGAAGCGGCTCCTCGGCGAGCTCGATCGACCGCTCGCAAATATCTTCGGAGAGATCGCTCATCCGTTCAAGGTCGGTCGTGATCTTCATGGCGGTGGTGATGAAGCGCAGGTCGCGGGCGGCCGGTTGGTAGAGGGCCAGCAGCCGGATGCACTCTTCATCGATCTCGACATCCATCGCATTGACGAGATGATCGTTCTGGATCGTCTGCTTTGCCAGCGCGGTGTCGCGCTCCACCAGCGCTTTGATCGAGGCGGCGATCTGCGATTCAACCAACGCCCCCATCTTCAGGATCCTTTCCTTGAGTCGGGTCAACTCCTCTTCAAAATGGCGGTGCATTTCTCTCCTTACAAAGGGTCCTTAAATTTCGTCGGCCCGGACCCGGCAATCCTCCAGGACCTCTTTGGGAATGAACCGAAGGCCCAACACGACCAAAAACGGGACGATGACCAGATCATCCATCTGTCCGACGACCGGGAGGAAATCGGGGACCAGATCGAACGGCAAGAGGAGATAGCCGACGGCGAGCCCCAAGAGGATCTTCGCCAAGATCGGCGTTCGCGGGTCCTTCAGCGCCAGCCGATAGGCCTTCATCTCTCGTTTCAAATCTCGTCCGATTCTTTTCAGCCGATCCAACATCTGTTTTCTTTCGGTTTCCCTCTTTCCCGTCTTCCTTCCCCTGATAAAGAGAAGGCGTTGACGATGAGAGGGATTGCCTTTATCCAAACCGCCCGGTGATGTAATCTTCCGTCCGGGAGTCTTTCGGGTTGGTGAACATCCGGGAGGTGGGATCGAATTCCACCAATTCTCCCATCAGAAAGAAACCGGTTTTGTCGGAGATCCGGGCCGCCTGCTGCATGTTGTGCGTGACAATCACAATGGTATAACTTTCCCGCAATTCCCGCAATAGTTCTTCGATCCGGCCGGTGGCGATCGGATCAAGCGCCGAGGTCGGCTCGTCGAGCAGAAGCACCTCCGGGTCGACGGCCAATGCGCGGGCGATGCAGAGACGCTGCTGTTGGCCGCCGGAGAGACTCATCCCCGATTTATGCAAAGCGTCCTTGACCTCATCCCACAGGACGGCCTGTTTCAGCGCCCGCTCCACCCGTTCATCGAGGATGTCGCGCCGGCGTATCCCGCCCAGTTTCAGGCCGGCCGCCACGTTGTCGTAGACCGACATCGTCGGGAAAGGGTTCGGTTTCTGAAAGACCATGCCGACCCGCCGCCGGATCGTCGCCGGATCGATGCTCGGGCCGTAGATATTTTCCCCGTCTAAAAGCGCGGTTCCCGAGACACGCGCGCCGGGGGTGACCTCGTGCAGGCGGTTCAGACAGCGGATGAAAGTCGATTTTCCGCAGCCGGAAGGGCCGATGATGGCGGTCACCTCCTGGGGTGCAATCGCCAGGGTGATCCCTTTGAGGACATGAACCTCTCCGAACCAAGCATGGAGTTGGCTGATTTCAAAGATCGGGTTGCCCATAAGAAACGTTATCCTTTCAGCCGGCGATGGAGAAAGACGCGCGCCAGAAGGTTCGCGACGAGAACCAACATCAACAGAACCATCCCGGCGGCCCACGCCTGGCGGTGCCAGTCTTCATATGGGGCGATGGCATACGTATAGATCATCACTGGCAGGCTTGCGGTCGGCTCCGACAGCCCTTTGCTCCAGAAACGATTGCTGAAGGCGGTGAAGAGCAGCGGCGCCGTCTCTCCCGCCACCCGCGCCAGATCGAGCATCACGCCGGTGAGGATTCCGCGAAACGCCGTCGGGATAACCACGAATGTGATGGCCTTCCACTCCGGCAGGCCCAGCGCCAGCGCCGCTTCCCGAATCGAGGCCGGGACCAGCGTCAAAAACTCCTCGGTGCTTCGCAGTGCGATCGGGATCATC
>JAHFEM010000474.1 GCA_023248505.1 Nitrospirota bacterium | reverse complement strand
CCCACTGAGCCGGATCTGCACATAATAGCCGAGCCTACCACATCTGGGGGGGGCATTTATAGGAGCTAGATCACGCTTTTACTGTGACGTAGGTCACACGGAAACGGACCTGGTGGCCTCATGCCTGAGCTTGGCGGGATTGACGATGGCTATGCGCCGTCCCTCGATTCGCACCACCCCGGCCCTTTGAAAGTCGGCGATCACCCGGGTAAGGGTTTCGCGGGAGAGCCCCGCTAGATCGGCTAGCTCTTTGCGGGTAAGCAAGAGAGGAACTTCGGTTCCAATATTAAGGGGAATCTTCTTTTCCTCAACAATCTCGATAAGGACCGAGGCGACCTTTTCGTAGGCATCGGCAAAGACCAGACGGCTGATCTTTTCATCGGCCTTCCTGAGCCGCCGGCTCAGCGTCGTCAGCATCTTTAACACTACCCCGGGGTGTCTCGGAATAAAGCGCAGAAATTCGTCCCGGGAAAGGATCAATGCCTGGCAAGGCTCCAACGAGGAGACCGTCGCCGAGCGCGGCTCGCCGTCGAGCAAGGACATCTCTCCGAAAAAATCACCGGCCTCCAAAATTCGCAGGATAATTTCCCTCCCGCCCCTGTCATCCATGCTGATCTTGACTCTTCCCCGCTTGATAACGAACAGGGCATTTCCCGGCTCCTGAGCGTGGAAGATGACCTCATTTTTCCGGAAAGACCGTTCCCGCACTACGGTCTCCAGCTCCCGAAGGTCTTTATCGGAGAGGCCGTCAAACAGGCTGACCTGACGCAGAAAGGCTCTGTTCGTCATGGAAGAAAATATCTCTCCCTTCGGTGCCTTAGAGCATTCCCGAGCGCATGATCCCGACGATAAGCCATAGCGCCAACAGGACCCCAACGACGAAGCCGCCGATCACGAGCCACTGAAGAGCAGCGGTATCCCGGGCGGCCGGGATAATAATGGAGGAGCCTACGATGATCGCCGAGATGATCACGGCAAAGGTGAGGCGGTTGCTGGCCCGGTCGAGCCTGCGAATGTGGGGAGCCAGATCCGTGATCTCAAGCTTCAATTGGAGGTCATTTTTAGTGAACTTGCGCAGGGCCAGATGAATTTCTCGGGGCAGGGAACTTGCCACATCGAGGAGATCCATCGCCTCGCGCCGGAGCTTGCGGGTAAATGTCCCGATGATGGAGCGCTCGGCGATGAGACGGCGGGCGTAGGGGCGAGCGACGCCGAAAAAATCCAGCTCCGGGGATAGCCGGCGGAACAGCCCCTCGAACATGACCAGGCATTTCCCCACGAGAAGCAACTCTCGCGGAATACGCAGATGGTGCTTCAAGGCCAGCCCCATGATCCTCTCCACGTATACCATAGGGGGTATCTGGCTCAGCTTGCGGCCGACCAGGGGCTCTATGGTGATCTCCAGATCAGCCCGCATCTCCTGGCGGTATCTCTCCAGATCAACGGAATCCGGCACGAATCCCAGGTTGACGCTCTGCCGCGTCAGCGCGTCGTAGTCGCGGCTCAACAGGGCGATAAAAGTGCCTCCCATCGCATCCAGGAGATCCTCGCGGATTCTCCCCACAACGCCAAAATCGACAAACCCGAGCTGCCCGTTGTTCAAGACCAGGAAGTTTCCCGGGTGGGGGTCGGCGTGGAAGAATCCGTCCGTGAGGATCATCTTAAAGAGGACATCGCTGCCCCTTCGGGCTATCTTATCGAGATCCATCCCGCTCTCCCTGAGCTTTTCCAGATCGTCGATGCGGGTGCCCTCGAGGTATTCCATGACCAGCACCTGCTCGGTCGTCAAATGAAGGAAGACCTTGGGGACATAAAGATCCCGGCTCCCCTCGAAATTCGCCCGGAAGCGGGAGGCGTTCTCGGCTTCACGGAGAAAGTCCATTTCCTCCTGGATGACCTGTGCGAATTCCTCCACCAGGGCGACGGCATTGAGAAAGGAAAGGTCCGGCACGTAGCGCTCGATGAGATTGGCCAGCTGGCGCAGGATGTCCATGTCCCGCCTGATAATCTCCTGGATAGCTGGACGCCGCACCTTGAATACTACTTCTTCGCCGCTCCACAGCGTGGCCCGGTGCACCTGGGCGATGGAGGCCGCCGCCAGAGGGACATCGTGGAATTTCGCGACCAATTCTCCCAAAGGGGCGTGCAGTTCCGCCTCGATGATCTGCCGCGCCTGCTGGCTGGAAAAAGGCGGCACTTGATCCAAAAGCGCATCGAACGCCTTGACGTATTCGCGCGGAACGATATCGGGACGGGTGGAGAGAAGCTGACCAAACTTGATGAAGGTGGGGCCCAGCTCTTCGAAGGCGATGCGCAGACGCTCCGGAAGACTAACGGCCTCTTCTCTCTCGAGACGTTTATGGAGCGGCTTATACCACCAGCGAATCGGCGCGAACTGCTGGAGCTCCAGCCCTTCGATGATCTGCCCTAGGCCATGCTTAAGGAATACATTGACGATGTCGCGCAGCCGCCCCAAATTCTTATAAGTGCGGCGGATCTGGAATAGGCCGGCCGGATTCATGGTCGAGAGGAAATGGCTATTTCCTCATCGCAGTCTCTTTGAGGAGCTTGGAGAGGTTTTCAACCTGCTTTTCAAGGCGGGTGATATCGTCGCGGGAGGGAAGGTTCATCAAACCGAGCGTTT
>JAHFEM010000073.1 GCA_023248505.1 Nitrospirota bacterium | reverse complement strand
TCCCCCTTCAAATCGGAGATGGAGTACGTGCTCGGTTCCGACTTCATCAACCAATAATGTCTTTCAGGGGCCATTCGATGCTCCTTGAACTCAGGAATTGCCGGCGATTGCGGAGAACAGGGCCGGCCGGCCCTCTCCCTTTTTAATAAACGGAGGAAGCAGCCGGCGCGCGGTCCGATAGCGAGGCTTCCAGTACGGATGGTCGAGCCGTTCTACGCTGACCTCCCCATCCTGACTCGGGGCATGAATGAACCGGTTCCCGCCCAAATAAATCCCGACATGGAGCGGCTGTCGATGACTGATTCGGAAGAAGACCAGATCGGCCGGGAGGAGCCGGTCGCCCGGAACCGGCCGGCCCTCTTTGATTTGCGCGCCGGTGTAGTGAGGAAGGACCAACCCGACCGACTTGGAGAAGACGTAGGCGACATATCCGCTGCAGTCAAACCCCTCCTCCGGGGTCGCCCCGCCGAATCGATACGGCGTTCCCAAGAAGCGATAAGCGGTCTTCACCACACGGTCGCGAACGGGTCCATGACCGGTGATCACCGGATCAGGCGGTCCGCTTTCCCGAATCCCGGCACAGCCGGTCAGCATCAGGAGAAATATTCCGAGCGCTCCCCATCGCATACCGGTAAAAGTAATCGGATTGAAGATCGTTGTCAAGCAAATCGCTTTGGCTTTGCGGAAGGGTTATGATATAGTCCTCCCCCGACACCGGAGAGACAAGAAGATGCTGACCTTTTATCATTATGCAAAATGCAGTACCTGCGTCAAGGCCAAAAAACATCTGACCGCCCTGGGTCATCCCTTGAAAGAGATCGATCTTACCACCGACCCGCCGTCGGCGAAAACGTTAACCGATCTCATCGCGAAGAGCGGACGGCCGTATACCGATTTTCTCAATCGGAGCGGCGTGCAATACCGGGAAGAGAATATGAAGGAGAAGGTCCAGCGACTGTCGCAGGAAGAAATCATTCGAATCTTGGCGAGGAACGGCCGGCTGATCAAGCGGCCGATCGTCACCGACGGGAAACGGGTCACCGTCGGCTTCGACGCGCGGGAGTTCGATACGGCCTGGCCCCGTTAAATTTCGCCTTAAATTAAGAACGGCCGAACGCAGGGCGCAGTCCGGCCGTTCTTGTAAACTTGTTCAGCGGACTAGGCGGCCATTCTTCCGCCCGCGCTGAGATCCTTCTTTAAACTCTCGATCTGCTCCCCGAGCTGATCAAGCTGGTTCCCGATCTTCTCCTCCGCTTCGGGAAAAAGCTTCCCCTCTTCCTTTTCCATATGATCATAGAGCGCTTTCTCCAATTCGGAGAGCTTTTTCTTGAAGGTTTTTTCATTTCCGGTCATGCCGACCAGATCCGACAATATTTTATCAACCTCTCGGTGCTCCTCGATCGAATGTTCCACCAACTCGCCGTCGCACTGCCTCATCGCCGGATAGAAAAGTTGTTCCTCGACATGGCTGTGCAGTTGTATTTCGTCCTCAATCTTGATGAGCAGGTCTTCTTTCTCTTTGGAGGATTTCAAGCTCTGGATCAATTCTTTCACAGTCGCGTGATCTTCCTTCAGCAGTTCGGTTGCTTTCATATTCTCTCCTTTTCGGAAAATGGGTATCACATACTCATCCTACGAAAAAGAGAGTAAGCAAGACAATCACCCGATGGGAGCATTTCCCTCATCTTAAAGAGCGATCCCTTTAAGAGATCGGTTCATAGGGGCGCGGATGCTTAGGGGACTAGGCCGCCTCTCTCCACTCCTCTTCGAGATCACCCCTTAATTGGTGGATTTCGGCGCCGAGCGGGTCTAATTGATCTTCCAATCGCTCTTCCGCCTCAGGAAAAATTTTCCCCTCTTCCTCGTCGATATGCGCATTTAAGTGCTCCTCGAACCCGATCAGCTTCTGCTCAAACTCGGATTCCTCCTCCGCCGCATCGATCAAATCCTCCAGGAGTTCCTCGACCTGCTGATGCGCATCCAGCGCATTGTCCACCCATGCGCCGTTCACTTCCCGGACGGCCGGATAGAAGAGCTCCTCTTCCAACCGGGAATGGATCTTGATTTCTTTCTCGACCGTCAAGAGAAGATCCTCTTTATCCCCGGCCAGTTTAAGTCTCTCAAGCAGGTCCCTTATCTTCTCGTGATCTTCCCTCAGCAGCTCCGTCGCTTTCATTGGGCCCTCTCCTTTAAACAACAGTGAATCCGGATAACACTTCTATCGTAAGAATAAAGAGGGCGCGAGAACAATCACTCCGAAGAATGATCCGGAAGCGGAAGAGAAAAGTTTAAATCAGAAGGAGCCCGGCGGAACGGAGGGTCTGCCAGGCGCGGCTCTGCAGGAAACGAGGAAAGGGGCGGCTTGCCGAAGCGGGGTAACGCTCCCCCGCTTCCAAGAGCCGGACAAAAGGGGCCCGCTTTCTTCCGCGCGGCCGCGATTGATCGAGAAGATCCCGGCACCAGCCGGCGACCGAGGGGTCGAGTCGAATCTCCGCGTCTTCCTCCCATCCGGGGAGAATCAGGGAAACCTGCTCGGCCCCCTTCTTTGTTCGGATCGGGCGCATCAGGGGCGCGCCCCCCAGCCAGACAAGCCTGCGGTCGAGATCCTCCCGGGAGGAAAGGACGGCCGCGAGCGCCTGCGCGATAAAATCGGGTGGGACCTTCGGCTTCGGCGCCGGAAAGTCGAACCAGCTTCGGACATCGGTCTCCAGTTCGACCCCATGCATGTAATTGTAGATCGCCTTCGCGAGGCCCGGCCCGAAGGGAGCGGGATCGCACCCGGCCGGATCGAGGTGGACCAGATCATTATTCGCGAAGGGTCCGGCGGCCGGTCCGGCGATCGTGATGCCGTACGCATCGGGGCGCAGACCGACCGGACTGTGGCGGGTGGCGGTAAAGCGATGCCAAAAGGCGGACTGAATCACCCCCGCGGCAAAGAGCTGCCTGACCCGTTCGAGACTTTCGACCGTCTCCTGGGCGGTCTCGGTCGGAAAGCCGTACATCAAATAAGCATGCACCAAGATCCCGGCCTGAGTGAAGGCATGGGCCACGCGGGCGACCTGGGCAACGGTGATCCCCTTCTCCATCAGGGCGAGCAGCCGGTCGGAGGCGACCTCCATCCCGCCGGTGACGGCGATGCAGCCGGAGGCGGAGAGAAGCCGGCAGAGATCGGCGCTGAAGGCCTCCTCAAACCGGATGTTTCCCCACCAGGAGATCGATCGGCCCCGATCGAGCAGCTCCAGCGCCAAATCAGCCAGACGCGACGGCGGGGCCGCCTCATCGACAAAATGGAAGCCGCTCTCGCCGGTCTCTTCCAGGAGATCGTCGATTCGGTCGGCGAGGAGGATCGCCGGGGCCGGCTCGTAGCGGCGGATGTAGTCGAGCCCGATATCGCAGAAAGAGCACTTGCGCCAGTAGCAGCCGTGCGCCACCGTCAGCTTGTTCCAACGCCCATCCGACCAGAGACGATGCATCGGGTTGAGCATCTCGACCAAGGAAATATATCGGCGAAGCGGGAGGCCGTCGTAGGTCGGGGTTCCGATCTTCTCAAAGGGGATATCCCCTTCCGCAGCGCCGTTGAAGAAGCGAACTTCTCCCTCGATTCGAAGAAAAGTCCGGCAGAGCCGCTCCGGCGGCCTGCGGTGATCCAAAAGATCGAGGAGACAGAGGAGGGGCCGCTCACCGGCGTCGAGGGTGACGTAATCGATGTCGTCGAAGAGGCGCGGCTCGGCCAGATCGCGCAGCTCGGTATTCACATAGCCGCCGCCGAGGGCGATCTTCACCCGGGGATTCCATTTTCGGATGGCGGCCGCCGCGCGGAGCGCGCCGTAGAGATTTCCGGGAAAGGGGATCGTAATTCCGACAAGGTCGGGGCGATGCGCTTCCAGATGCGGCAGCAGCGCCTCCTCCAGCATCTGATCGATCAGTCCCGGCGGCGACTGAAGCATTCGGCGGATCGCGTCGAACGAGGTCGCGGATGTCGCAAGCCGCTCGGCATACCGGCTGAGGCCGAAGTGCGGAGCGACGGTTCCCTGGATGAGATCGGCCAGGTCGTCGAGATAGAGGCTCGCGAGGTGTTTTGCCCGATCGGTCGTTCCCAGGCTCCCGAAGGCCCACTGATCTTCCTCCAACGCGTTAAACCGAGGCCCTTCGGGAAGAAATCGCCTCCGGCCGATCTGCGTTGCAAGCGAAGGCTGATCTCCCTGTAGAAACCGGACCACCGGATCGATGGTATCCAGGTAGCGCTCCTGCAGGAGGAGGCTTCGGAGAACCGCGGGATGGAGACCCTCCGTGGATCGAATCGCTTGGAAGAGACGGGCCAGCCCGGAACGAGAAAAGAGGGTCAAGATCGTCTCGATTGCAAGGTCCGCCTGAAAGACGGGATAACCCTCGGACCGGAGAAAACCGGTCAGATAGGCGGTGGCCGGATACGGGGTGTTCAGCTGGGTGAAGGGAGGGGTCAGGAGGAGGATCCGGCGTTTTGAATGGGATGGGGGGTTCTTTCGGGTTTGAATCATTTTCCTGGGGTGCATTCGGTTTCGGCTATTCTCGCATCGCGGTCGAACGATGTCAAATGGAGGCCGGTGTTGTTGTAAAAGGGGATGGGACTGATGCGGATCTTATCCGATCATTTTTTCAACGGCCGACAGGAGTTCCTGTATCCGATAGGGTTTCTTGAGGCAGGCATGTTGTCCGAGCATCTCTTCCATCTCCTTCGTTCCGCCATAGCCGCTGGAGAAAAGAACCTTGACCTTGGGATTGATCTCTCGAAGCTTTGCATACGTTTGCCACCCTCCGAGGCCCGGCATCAGCAGATCGAGAATCACGAGGCGGATCTCTCTCCCTTCCTTTCGATAAAGCTCAAGGGCTTTCTCCCCATTTTCCGCCGTCACGACCTGAAAGGATCTCTCCTCAAGGACCTTTCTTCCCAGCTCCAGCAGGCTCTTCTCATCGTCGACCAGGAGGATCTTCCGCGACTCCCCCTGAAGGACGACCTCTTGCCTGTCGGTCTCCTTCCAGTCGGAGACCTTCTGGGTCTTCGGAAAAAGAAGGGTAAAGGTCGATCCCTTTCCCACCTCCGAGTGAACCGCCAACTCGCCCCCATGCTCCTTCATGATCCCGTAAGTGACCGAGAGGCCGAGACCGGTTCCTTTCCCCACCTCTTTGGTGGTGAAGAAGGGATCAAAAATGCGGGGAAGGACGTCGGGCGGGATACCGCTGCCGGTATCTTCGATGATCACCACCACCCATTCCTCTTCCCGATCGGGGTCGGAGCGGGAAGGCAATCGTTGTAATTGCGTTTTCATCCAGATCGTTCCCCCTTCGGGAGGAAGCGCATCTCTTGCGTTGATGCAGAGGTTCATCAAGGCCTGGTGAATCTGGCCGCTGTCCGCCATGATCTTGGGAGAGGTCGGATCGAGCTCGGTCCGGATGACCACCCCTTGTCCGATCCCTCTTTCCAGAAGCGGGACCACCTCCAAGATCAGGCTGTTCACTCCGACCGGCACTTTGATCGCCCCGGTCCGACGGGCAAAGCCCATCAATTGCTGAACGAGCGCGCGCGCACGGAGACCCGATTTTTCGATCACTTCCACCGGCTGCAGGCTGGGATCATCGGCGGCCAATCGCATCTTCAACAAGGAAGCATATCCGAGGATACCGGTCAGGATATTGTTGAAATCATGGGCCACCCCTCCGGCCAACACCCCCAGGCTCTCCATCTTCTGAGATTGAACCAATTGCGCCTCCAGCGTCTGTTCGGTCGTAATATCCTTTGCGGCAAAAACGGCGCCCGACATTTTCTTCTCGCTATCGAAGAGGGGAATGCCGGTGAAGTTGAAAAAGGAACGGTGCTCTTTTCCGGGAAAGGAAGCGGCCACCTTCCAGCGCTCCACCGGGATGGCGCTTCCCAGCAGCTGTTGGACCTCCGCGCCCAAATTTCCCGCGATGATGAAGGGAACCTCCATCACCGACTTTCCGGTCCAGCTGTCCCGATCGGTCGCCGGCGCCATTTCGGCCAAAAAGGTGGCATTCACATCGACGATGGTTCCGGCCGAATCCACCACGATCAGGCAAAGGGGAGAGGAGTGAAAAATACGAAGATAGCGCTCCTCAGAGGCTTGAAGCGCCCGCCGTTGGGTGGACAAAGAAGCCGACATCCAGTTGAAAGTCTCCGTCAGCCTTCCGATCTCATTCGAGGAGGAGACCGGAATTTGAATTCCCAGCTCTCCGGAGCCCAATCGTTCGGAGGCCCGGGTCAGCCGCTCCAGGGGAGAGGTCACCCATCGGCGCAAGATTCCATAAAGAATCGCAATCGCAAAGGCGGTCAACGCCAGCGCGAGCTGTAAGTGTTTCCAGAAGTTCTCCTGCGGGTTCCAGATCAACGGGTCGTCTTTGAATGCGACCGTCACCGCCCCCGATACAAACGGCTGCGTCCGGGACGAGCTGGAGAGGGTGATCGGGGCGACAATTTCAAAATGAGCCCGGTCGGGATGGTGAATAAACTCCGTTTTTCCATGGGTCATCACCCGTCGAAACTCGCCGAAGAGCTGCGGATTTCCCCGGTACTCGGAGATCGAAGCGCCGAGAAGATCATGCTGGCTGGAGGCCAGAACGGTGAGATCGGCATCCACGATGGCAATGAAAAAAATCCCCCGGTCGGTGGTGATGTTCTCGACGATCCGCTGCACCGAGTTCAGATCTCCCTTGTTGAGCAGGACCTCGACGATATAGCTCAACTGATCGCTCGTCTGCTGGGCGCGCGTCTGAAGATCCCGGGTATCATCCATGCGTTGCATCCAGTAGGAGACCCCGGCGATGATGAAGGCAAAGAGAATCCCGCTGAACAGCGTCAACAGGGCGATGGCGGCGGAGACCGAAGGGATTCTCGGGGCTTTGTCGGGCCGATCCGTCATACCCTATCCTTTTGTAAATCGGTCAGGAGGTTTTCAAAATAGACCGGCTCATAGGGGAGATGGTTTTCTTCCATGAAACGCTCGAAGTTTTTCAATGTCTCCATAAAATAGTTTTCCGTGTCGGCCAGGCCGAAGTAGGTCAGATTTGCGGTGAGATCCGGAATTAAAAGTCCGGTGAGGCTTTTTCGGAAGTAATCGGGACTGACCCGTTCCCGGCGGGACATGATCGTAATCGCCTGATCCGGCTCTTTTTTCCAGAAGTCACGCGCCTTCAGGTACCCCCGCAGCACTTTGAGGCAGGCCTCCCGGCGGTTCTTCAAGGCGTCTTTGTGAAAGATCACCACGTTGATAATCTCATCTTGAATTTCGCGGCTGGTAAAGAGGAGGGTCCCCCCCCGCTCGGTGATCAGCCGCGTTAAGATCGGTTCAAACGTCACGACGGCGTCGACCCGCTTTTCCGAAAAAGCGCTGTAGGCTTCGATCGTGGCGGTCATGTTGATTGGAATGACCTCCTTTGTTTCCATATCGGCCTTTTGCAAGGCGCGCGTCAGAACATACCCGCCGAGGCCCATCAGCTCCACCCCGACCCGCTTCTGCTTGAGCTCTGCGATCGATCGGATCCCGGGTTGTCCGACAATGCCGTCGGCGCCGTGCGACACATTCAGCACAAACACGACTCGATAATCCTTCCCCAGCCGGGCAAGGAGCATCT
>JAHFEM010000473.1 GCA_023248505.1 Nitrospirota bacterium | reverse complement strand
CGACAAGGGTGGCAAAGGAGAAGGGGAAAAGATCGCCAAAGGTGGCGCGGATGACAATCCGAAACCCGAAGGAACCGAAAAGGTAGGATAGACAGATTTTAAAAGAAGTTTTAAGGCAAGCAAAGAAGGGGGGATGAGATGTCCAACGCCCCCCTTCTTTTTTTTAATCCAAGAGAACATCGATTTTTACTGAATATCATTCACCCTTTTTCCAAAAAAAGAGATTGCGCCGTCCTCGTCCGGTATTTCCATTTCTCTCCCTTGTTTCTCTTTCTTCTCATTCTCCTGTATGGAAGCCTCGCCGATGCGGAGGAGCTTCCAAAGCCCTCTCTGAAGGCCCTGTCGATTTCCGGCGAGACAATCACGGTCGACGGTCTGCTGGAGGAGCCTGTCTGGAATGTCAATCCCCCCGCGACCGGTTTTATACAGCAGCGGCCCGACCCGGGGGAGATCGCGCAGGCAGCTTCGTTCGTATGGGCCGCCTACGACCAAAATAACCTCTACATCGCGGCGACGCTGAATGATCCGGAGCCGGCGTTGATTCGAGGGGACGAGCGCCACAGGGATGCCTCCCTGGAGAGAAGCGATACCTTCTCCGTCTTGATCGACCCCTACCACGACCATCAGGGCGGCTTTTTCTTTGAGACCAATCTCCTCTCCGCCATGTCCGATGCGATCGTCAGCCAGGAGGGAGAACGTATCAACAGGGACTGGGACGGCCTCTGGGAGGTGGCATCGAAGAGGACCGAGAAGGGGTGGTCGGTGGAGATCCGGATCCCTTTTGAGACACTCCGTTTCCATCCCGGGAAAGAACAGCAATGGGGGATCCAGTTCCGTCGGCGTGCCATCCATCTCAAAGAGGTCTCCTTCTGGGCCCCTCTCACATCGGAGCAACTTTTTTTCGAAGTCTCACGGGCCGGCCATCTGACCGGCATCGATCCCCCCCTCCAGGCGCGCCGCCTCTCGATCAAGCCCTATGTCCGAGGCGCCTATCAGCGGAACAGGAGCTACGCCTGGGATGTCGATCACGACGCCGGCCTTGATCTCCGGTATCACTTCCAGACCGATCTGATCCTTGACCTCACCTTCAATACCGATTTCGCCGAGACGGAAGTCGACCGATTTCAGGCCAACCTCACCCGTTTCCCCCTTTTCTTTCCGGAAAAGCGGGAATTCTTTCTGGAGGGGAGGGACTTTTACGATTTCGGTCTGACCGGCCGGGTGCAGCCGTTCTTCAGCAGGAGAATCGGACTGATCGATCAGACCTCGATCCCGATTGCAGGCGGCGGCAAGCTGACCGGCAAGATCGGTCCCTATGGCGTCGGGCTTCTTCTAATGCAGACGGAAAGAGAAGGGGAAGTCCCGGCGGAGCGGTTCGGCCTTCTCCGGTTCAGTCGCGATCTGGGGGTCCGCTCCAACATCGGCCTGATCGCGACCGACCGCGCCGAATCGGGAGAGCCGGGGAAACGAACGGTCGGAGTTGATGCGACCATCGCGCCGCATCCCAACCTGTCCGCCAACGCCTTCTGGCTCGGCTCCGGCGGGAGCGGGAGTCTCGGTTCCGGCGAGGCGGCCTACGGCCGGATCTCCTGGCGCGATCCTTTTTGGAGGATCGGGATGAGCCACCTCCGTGTTGACGAGCGGTTCGATCCCGCGCTCGGATTTGTCGAGCAGACCGATTTGAAAGAGACGGAGGGATCGATCGACATCCGGCCGCAACCGAACGCGGGCCCTGTTCGGGAATTCGGGTTCAGAAGCGAGCTGACTTACCAGACCGACACGGGAGGCCATTTCCTCTACCGGGGCGATTACTGGCGGGCGCAGGCCGATTTCAGATCGGGTGATTTTGTCCTGGTCAGCTGGGATCCGCAGGCGGAGCGGCTTCCGCTCGACTTTGAGATCCGTCCCGGCATCACGATTCCGGCGGGAGTCTACCGCTACGAAGAGTATAACATCCGATTTACAAGCGACGCCCGCCGTCCCCTCTCGGGTGAGATCAGCGTGAAATGGGGAGGATTCTATGGGGGAACGAAAAAGTCCTTGAGTCTGGAAGTGACCGCCGCGCCGGCGGAGGGGGTGAAATTTGGGGCGGGATGGGAAGCAGACGCCGTCCGTCTGCCGCAGGGAGATTTTGTCGCGCAGATTGTCGAAGGGGAGGTGAACTGGTCGCTGACCAATCAGCTCCTCTTTCACGGGCTGGCGCAATGGAAGCGGGAGGAGCGCACCGTGGCGGCCAACCTCCGCCTCTCCTGGGAATACAGATCCGGCAGTCACCTCTTTTTGATCGCCAATCCTTTCCGTCAACCGGGCGGGGATGGGGTGCTCTTTCTCGTCAAGGTCACCTGGCTCTGGGAGTCGATGCTCAGGAAGGGGTTGAATGGAATGGAGGAGGAAACGGGGAGGCAAAGGAACCGCTCAAGCGCGCCTTAGGGAGAGAGGCGGGACTTTTTCAGTCTGGCCAGATGCCCCTCGGCCTCTTCCCTCCACTGCGGAGCGGGCCGCTCGGCCAGGAATCGCTCAAGCAGCGCGACGGCCTCCTCTTTCTTTCCTTCCTGATCATAGAGCAGGGCAAGGTTGTAGAGAGCACGGGGCTGATTCGGATGCGCCTGAAGGACCGACTCATAAATTTCTCTTGCCCTGGCGATCTCGCCCCGTTCAAT
>JAHFEM010000072.1:1650-7672 GCA_023248505.1 Nitrospirota bacterium | reverse complement strand
TTTCTGGCGGGGAGAGGACCCGGTCGCCGCGTTTGCCGCCCATTTCAAGGGCAAGAAAGGGATGGAGAAGAAGCGCCGCGCCGATCTCCCCCTCGATGAACGGCTCGCCCGCTACATCATCGAAGGCTCCAAGGAAGGGTTGATCGACGATCTCACCCTCAAGCTGAGGAAGCAAGCCCGCTTGAGACCATCAACGGTCCGCTGATGGCCGGGATGGACGAGGTCGGACGCCTCTTCAATAATAATGAGCTGATCGTGGCGGAGGTGTTGCAGTCGGCCGAGGCGATGAAGGCGGCGGTGAGACACCTCGAGCAGTTTATGGAGAAGAGCGACACCGCCGCCCGCGGAAAGATCATCCTGGCCACGGTGAAGGGGGACGTCCACGACATCGGGAAGAACCTCGTCGAGATTATCCTCAGCAATAACGGTTACAACGTGGTGAATCTCGGGATCAAAGTTCAACCGGAGACCCTGATCGAAGCGATCCGGAAAGAGCGGCCCGATATGGTCGGCCTCTCCGGCCTGCTGGTGAAGTCAGCGCAGCAGATGGTGATCACCGCCCAAGACTTCAAAAGCGCCGGCGTGACCGTGCCGATCTTGGTCGGAGGAGCGGCCCTCACCAAACGCTTCACCGACACGAAGATCGCCGCGGAGTACACCGGGCCGGTTTTTTATGCCAAGGATGCGATGAACGGCCTCGACCTGGCAAACCGATGGGTGGATGAATCCCAGCGGCCCGAGTTGTTGAAGAAAACCGAGGCGGACCGAGCCGCGATGGTGAAAATCGCGGAGGGGATGGAGAAAAAGCCGCAGGGGGTCGCGGACGGCCGCTCCCGATCCAACGTTCGACGCGACGTCCCCTTGCCGAAGGCGCCTGACTTTGATCTGCATCAGATCGAGGAGGGGCCGCTTCGGGAGATCTTCTCTTTTATAAACCCGTCGATGCTGTACGGCAAGCACTTGGGCCTGAAGGGGAACCTCGAACGGCTCTTGGCCGAGAAAGACGAGCGGGCCGAAAAGCTTTACGCCGCCGTGACCGCCATGCAGGAGGAGATCCTCGCAAAGCGAACCCTCAAGGCCCAGGGGATTTACCGCTATCTTCCCTGCCGGTCGCGGGGAGAAGATCTGCTGATCTACGATCCGGCCGATCCGACGCGCCTGCTCGAAACCTTCACCTTCCCCCGGCAGCCGGCGGGAGAACGGCTCTGCCTCTCCGATTACGTCAGAGAGACCGATTCGGGCGAGATCGATTCGGTCGCCTTCTTCGTCGTGACGCTCGGCCGCGGGGTGCGCGCCCTCTCCCAGCAATGGAAGGAGGCGGGAGAATATCTCCGCTCGCATCTGCTCCAAGCGATTGCGATTGAAGGGGCCGAGGGCTTCGCCGAGTGGGTGCACAGGAAAATTCGAAACGACTGGGGCATTCCCGACCCTCCGGAGACGACCATTCCGGAGGTGCTAAAAAATAAATACCGCGGCGTCCGGGTCAGCTTCGGCTACCCCGCCTGTCCGAACATGGCCGATCAGCGCAAACTCTTCCGGCTCCTCGACGTCACCGCCAAAATCGATGTGGAGTTAACCGACGGCGACATGATGGATCCGGAGGCCTCGGTCTCCGCCCTCGTCTTCCATCATCCCGAAGCGAAATACTTCCGGGCCGATACATAACCCCGGCACCCGGACCTGGGGAAATTTAGGCATGGCGCACCGGGTGGGAAGATCTAGACGGAAGAACAGACTTCTTCCAGCGCCGGCCCCGCATAAGATGGAGAGACAGAATGAGCGAGTTTAAGAATGTCACAGTAAAAAAGAGCGCAAACGTCTTCTTCGACGGAAAGGTCACCAGCCGGACGGTTCTCTTTCCGGACGGCAGCCGGAAGACCCTCGGAATCATGCAGCCGGGGGAGTTTGAATTCAAGATCGGCGATCAAGAGATCATGGAGATCCTCTCCGGAGACCTGGAGGTCCTCCTGGAAGGAGAAAAAGGATGGAAGCGGATCAAGGGGGGAGAGCAGTTTACCGTCCCCGCCCGCACCACGTTTAAGCTGAAAGTTCACACCCTCGCCGATTACTGCTGCAGCTTCGTAAAAACGTAACCCCTTCCCCTCCGCTTACAGGGAGATCTGACCCGATTGCATCTTCATCCCGAACCACAATCCCGGTTTCTCCCCCTTTGTAAAGAGCGGCCCCCGCGCGGGCGCGCCGTTTTTCTCATTGCAATCGACCTCCAACCCCCCTAGAATAAATCGCAAACGACGGTCGAGAAGGATCTCTTTTCGATGGGTCGAACGACTTCCCGGGTCTGATCACGATGGATGAAGATTTTCTCAGGAAACTCCAAGAACGAAAGAATCGCCTGAAGCGGCGCCTGGCCGAGCTGGACGAGATCATTGAGATCGATCTCGCCTTCGCCGTCGATCGCGCGGACGACGCGCGGGCCTTTTCTTTCTTCACGATCGAAGAAAAGCTCCAAGACTTCCAAGGCCTTTTGGAAAAAATATTAGACCAGGTGGATGAGGCGACCACCCTCTCCGACCTCGACCGGACCGTCGGCCGCCTCTCCTATGTGGAAGACCGTCTCGACGAAGCTGAGAGCCAACTTTACAACCGATCCCGAAGGAGACGCCGCCGGCCGTTTAACCTGGGCGACTTTTTCAGCGCGTTCGGCCAACAGAATGGATCGGGCGCCGCCGCTTCCCAGGGAGAGATCTCCTCTCTGACGGAGGCTTACAAAGTCCTCGGCGTTGCGGAGGGAACCGGCTTAAATGACGTCACCACCGCCTTTCGCCGTTACGCGAAGCAGTACCACCCCGACGCACGCGGGGGCGATCGGAGCACGGAGGCGGAGCTCCGAAGGGTCGTCGAAGCCTATCAGATGATCAAACAGCACCTGGCCGAATCGAACGGCGCATAGACGAAACGGATTCTGCCCAAAGGAACCTCCTCCTCTCCCTCTTCCCTGCCTTGACGCCAACCAGAATGTACTTGATTTTACGGCCCAGGATGGTACGATAGCGCATCGAGATCTCCTGTGGCGAGGATGGCCCGGCGCCATCGCAACCCAGGGTCTCTGATCATAAGGAGTATAGACGCTCTTGAAGGCAACCCCTCTGAAGAAGAGGACACCCGGAGCACCGATCCAGTCCCTTCAAAAATTCATTCAATCCCTCTTCCAAGCTCCCTCGGCCCTGATCGTTCTCTCATTGACCCTCGTTCTCACCGGGATCGCTTTTCACTCTACGCAACGGAGCATTGAAAACAGCGCCCGGACCCGTTTTGAGAGAAGGGCGCTGAAAGCATCCGGGGAGATTGAAGGACGCATTCAGGCCTATATCGACACCCTTTTATCGACGCGCAGTCTCTTTGCGATCGATGAAAACATGACCCGCGCCGACTGGAGAAAACATTTCGAATCGCTCGAATTGCAAAAGCGCTATCCCGGCATCCATGATTTTGCTTTCGCCCGGCACGTCTCCGAATCCCAGCGCGCCGAATTTGAGAAACGTGTCCGGAGCGATCGCAGTCTGGATCCGAAGGGCTACCCCGACTTTTCGATCTATCCTCAAGGAGAGCGCCCCGATTACTTCCCCCTCGAATATATCGAGCCTTTTTCCCCGATGCCGAAGCAGTTCGGTTTCGACATCGGCAGCGACCGTCTCCGACGATCTGCCCTCGAGCAAGCGCGCGATAGCGGCCGGCCCGTTTCGACCGGACCGATCATCCTGATCACGTCCGGAGAAGTCGGGTTTGCCATCCGGGTGCCGGTTTACCGCAACGGGCTGCCTCAGACCACGATCGAGGAAAGACGCCGCGCCCTCATCGGCTTGATCAGCGCCGCCTTTGAAGTGAAAGAGCTGATGCGGGGCGTCTTCCGCAACGAGGTCCCGCGCGATTTTGATTTTGAGATTTTCGATGGAGGGACAGAGAAAACAGACGACCCCCGCCCGCTCTTAACGAAAGAAAGGCTGCTTTTCGATAACGATCAGTTTCTGGACGCCAATCCCAAAAACGATCGTTCCCGTTACAACCAGATCACCTCTTTGGAGATTGCAGGAAGGCAATGGTACATCTACTTTTCCAGCCGTCCCTATTTCGAATCGGGAGTCGGAGAGCGCCTCCCCTTCTTCATTCTGCTGGGCGGGGTCACCATTTCCCTCCTGCTTACTTATATCACCTGGTCCACAGCGACGGCGCGCCGTCGCGCGGTCGATCTGGCGGAGATCATGACCGCCGACCTTCGGGAAAGCGAAGAGCGATTCCGCGCGATTTTCGATCAGGCCCCCTCCGGGATCTCGGTGGCCGATTCCGATGGGAACTTCATGCAAGTGAATAAGCAGATGTCTGAAATTCTCGGCTATACGGAAGAAGAGTTGCTTGCGCGAACTTTTCAAGAGGTCACTCATCCGGAAGACCTGACGCTGAACGTGGCCTTCAAGGAGCGCTTGCTGGCCGGCGAGATTAATCAATATGCGATGGAAAAACGATACATTCGAAAAAACGGCGAGATCGTTTGGGCCAACCTGATCGTCTCTCCAATCCATGACCGCTCCGGAAAACTGAAGTATTTGGTGGGCGTCGTGGACGATATCACCCATCGGAAGGAGTCCGACGAGAAGCTCCGGAAAAACGAGGCCCAGTTGGCCAAGGCCCAGGAGATCGCCCATCTCGGCAGCTGGACGCTCGACCTGGCGAACAGTTCGATTTCCTGGTCAGACGAACTCTACCGCATCTACGGGCTCGCGCCGCAATCGCCGGAGTTGACCTATGAGACCGTATTCGGCTACAACCATCCGGACGATCGAGAGCGGGTGAGCCAAGTCATCTCCCAGGCAACGCGCGATCTGAAACCGTTCGGATTGGAATACCGGATCGTCCGACGCGACGGATCGGTCCGGACGATCCATGCCGAAGGGGAGGTTCTATCCGACAAAACCGGCCGGGCAGTCCGGATGGTCGGGACGGCGCAAGATACCACCGAGCGGAAACTGGCGGAAGAAGCGCTGCGCGAAACGAATCAGGCCCTTCAAGCCATCATCGAGTCCTCCCCCTTGGCGATCATCTCCCTCGATATAAACGGAAAGGTCAAGATATGGAACCCGGCCGCCGAGCAGATCTTCGGCTGGAGCGCCGAAGAAGCGATCGGCCGGTTCAATCCGATCATTCCTAAAGACCAAGAGAATGATTTTAAAAGCCGGGTGGAGGCTCTTCTGCAAGGCAGCGTTTTTCCAAGTCTTGAAGTCAGACGTCAAAGGAAAGACGGTTCTCGGATCGATATGAGTTTATCCACCGCCCCCTTGCGCGATGCAAACGGTGATGTCCAGGGGTTCATCGGCCTCCTCGCCGATATGACCTTGCAAAAACAGGTGGAAGAAGCGCTCCGGAAAAGCGAAAGCCGGTTTAGGCGGGTTGTTGAGTCCAATATGATCGGCCTTGTCTTCTCGGATATCAACGGCAATATCACAGAGGCCAATGAGGCTTTTCTCCAGATGATCGGACAAACGAACGAGGAGCTTCATTTAGGAAAAGTAAACTGGAAAAAGCTCACCCCCCCCGAATACGATGACCAAGATTTAAAGGCGTTCAATGAGATGGTCGCAACCGGAATCTGTACGCCGTTCGAGAAGGAATTTACTCTTAAGGATGGAAGCAGGATTCCCGTGATGATCGGCGCCGCCTTTCTCGAAGGCTCTCTGGAGAGTACCGTTGCTTTCGTCATCGATATCACCGACCGCAAACGGGCCGATGCGCGGCTGCGACAGAGTGAAGAAAAATACCGGCTCTTATTCGAGACCAATCCGCACCCGATGTGGGTGTTCGATTTGGAGACGCTCGCCTTTCTGGCGGTCAACGAAGCCGCCGTCCGCCACTACGGCTACCGCCGGGAGGAATTGCTCTCGATGACGATCAAAGACATAACCCCGACCGAGGATATCCCCATACTCATCGAAGACCTTCCGCAGATCAACACAAGGGTGGGCCCGGCCGGCATCTGGCGAAACCTGAAAAAGGACGGCACGGTGATTGA
>JAHFEM010000072.1:0-1640 GCA_023248505.1 Nitrospirota bacterium | reverse complement strand
GCAGAAGAGGCGTTACGTCAAAGTGAGGAGCAATACCGGCTTTTATTCGATCGGAACCCTCACCCGATGTGGGTCGTCGATCCCAAAACCCATACCTTCTTGGCGGTGAACGAGGAAGCGATCCGTCACTATGGTTATTCACGGGAGGAGTTCCTCCAGATCACTCTTTTCGACATCAGGCCGCCGGAGGAGATATCTCTCTTGCTGGCCTACCTTCAAGAAGCTGCGCAAAGACAATCGACCCCGGAGCCCGCAAAGTCAGGGATCTGGATCCATAGGAAGAAAGATGGAGCCCTGATTGAGGTTGAGATCACCTGGAATCTGATCCTCTTTCGGGGGAAGGGGGCCCGGCTCGTCCTGGCAGAGGACGTCACAGAGTCAAGAAAAATGGAGCGGGAGCTGCAAGACTCAGAGCACCGTTTTCGGCATTTGGCCGAGAACATTTACGAGGTCTTCTGGGTTATGGAACACAACCCTCCCCGAACCCTTTACATCAGCCCCGCTTATGAGCAGATATGGGGCCGCTCCTGCCAGAGCCTCTATGAGCGGCCGAAATCGTTCCTTGATGCGATCCATCCGGAAGACCAGACCACGATCGCCGCGGCGATGGAACGACAGAGCGAGGGAGAACAGACGGATATTGAATATCGCATCGTCCGCACCGACGGCTCTGTTCGCTGGATTCGGGATCGGGGCTTTCCGATCAAAAACGGATCGGGGAAGGTATATCGAATTGCCGGGGTGGCCGAGGATATCACCGAGCGGCGCCAGGCAGAAACGGCATTGCGGGAGACGAATGAGACCCTTCGTGCATTGATCCAATCTTCCCCTTTGGCGATCTTTGCTTTAGATCCGGCAGGAAGGGTGAAGATGTGGAACCCCGCGGCGGAGCGGATCTTCGGGTGGAATGAGCAGGAGATCCTCAACCGGCGATTTCCGCTTCTCCCCGTGGGCCAGGAGGAAGAGATCGATGTCCTTCGAAAGCTTGTCTTCGAGGGAAAGGGATTCACCGGGATGGAGATATGTCGTCCGAGAAAGGATGGATCGCTGATCGACCTGAGCATCTCCATTGCACCGCTGCCCGGCGTAGGGCCGATGAGGGCCGGCATTGTCGCCGTGGTCGCCGATATCTCGGATCGGAAAAAAGCGGAAGAGGCGCTGCGCAAGAGTGAAGAGCGATTCCAACTCGCCACCCGCGCGACCAACGACGCCATTTGGGATTGGGATCTGATCATGAACACCCTCTGGTGGAACCAAGGATTCAAGACCATGTTCGGCTACGAGAAGGTCGAGCAGAGGGTCGAGTGGTGGGAGAACCGGATTCATCCGGAAGACAGAGAGCGCGTCCTCTCAAGCGTTCAAGCCGCCATTGAGTGCGGCGAGCAGTTCTGGTGGGGGGAGTACCGCTTCCGCCGGGGCGACGGAAGTTATGCGACGCTTTTAGATCGAGGCTATGTCATTCATGATCAGACTGGAAAACCGGTCCGGATGATCGGCGCCATGATGGACATCACCGAGCGCAAACAGGCCGAGGAGGCGCTCCGCATCAAAACCGAGCAGTTGGCGGCGGTAACCGATGCGATGACCGCCTATCTCGACAGCCGAGATTGGCATGAGACAAGTTCCCGCCTGCTCCGGTC
>JAHFEM010000472.1 GCA_023248505.1 Nitrospirota bacterium | reverse complement strand
TTTGCGGTCGAGTTGGTGCGGGAGCTGGGGTTGGGAGAGCGCCCCCCGCAGGAGGCGGCCGATCTTCTCACACGGCTTCGGGTGACCCCGCTTTTGGGACGATGGAGCCTGGAGGCGCCGATTGCGCCGGAGCTGGTGGCGCGCCTTCGGACGTTGACGGTGTCGGCGGCGCAACGGGGATCGATCGCCATCGCGCCGGAGGAGGCCCTGCTCGCCTTCGATACGACGGCGGCGCTCCTCGGCGTCCCGATCTCCGCGCGTTCCCAGACCGATCTTTCGGATCTCCCCGCTTCTTCCCCCGTCCTCGACGCGCCGCCGCTGGTCCTCATCAACCCTCCGCCGCAGCAGATCGTCTCCTCTTATATCTGGGTTCCGGTGGAGCCGGGGTTCGTCTGGAACGGGGTCCCCTGCTCCGGATTTTTTGTGCTGAATCAAAATGTCCGTTTCAACGGTCACCCGTTCGGCCTGCGCCGGGATCATATCGAACGCCGCTTCGCCGATCGCCTCTTCCCGGGCCAAGGGATCGATGGGTCGGGGATCGCGATTTTTCCCTTCTTCGACGATCGTTCTCCCCAGGTCTTCGTCCTCCCGCCCGTTCGGGACCGTCAGCCGCTCCAGCCGGACCGCTTCCGCGGAGCTCCCCCTCGCTTCACCGGCCGGCCGACGATCCGGTCCGGGCCTCCCTCCGCCTTCACGCCGCTGGCGCCTCCGGCCGGAGAGACTTTTCTGACGCCGCTGGCGCCGCGGCTCCGCAGCCCGAGTTCGCCGCCCCCTCCCCCCGGCGCGACCCAAGCGCCTCCTTCTGTCACGATCATCAGGCCGTCCTTGCGAGGGCGATAAATAGGCGTCGTCTCCTCATCGGCGAGGCGATATCGTTTGGCTTTGCCCCGACCCCGCTACCATTGGAATGGGGCTTGGGGCAACGCCCCATTCCAAATTCCAATGCTCTTGATTTCTCATCCGTCATTCCTTCTCCTTCATTCTCAGATTCCCAATGGCTTCAACTCGTAGCGGGGTTTGGGGCGAAGCCCCATTGCAATCCTTGATTGACGGATTTCTCTTCTTTGTTATAGTTGATCCATTGCTTTCATCCCTCAGAGAATGACCAGGAGCGAGAGGTCGGATGGCAGAGGAGACCAAGTTTTGTATCTGCTGCGGTGAGGATGTTCCGTGGAATCGGATCACGCGCGACGGCAATGAGGAGCTGACCTGCATCTACTGCGGGTTTATCTTGGGGGCCAAGCCGCTCCCCGCGCCGGCGGCCAAGTGCATCATCACCGTCGACGACGTGGCGTTCGTCAACGACCTGTTGAAGGGAATGTTGATCAACAAGGGGCTCGCCGACACGGTGATGACCGCCGGAAACGGGCAGGAATTTATCGCCCTCTTCAACGCGCGATTGGCCGATCACAAGCCGGTCGACATGGTGATCCTCGATCTGGAGATGCCGGTGATGGACGGCATCGCGGCGGCCCGGATGATGCGGGCGCTTGAAACGAAGTATCAGGTTGCCAAGTCGCCGATTCTCTTCTTCTCCGCGCGAAAATCCGATGAAGCCTTAAAGAAACAGCTCGGTGTTTTCTCCCCCGCCAGCTACGTCAACAAAGGAACGTCATCCGGCATGGACGGCCTGGTGGAGCGGGTCGATCAGCTGGTGACGCATTTGCTTAATAAGAAGCGCGCGACAGCGTGAGGGGTTGAAGCTTTCTTTATCAGCAAGCAACTTAGCTGTAACTTTAATTCCTTCCTGTCTGGCACAACTCGTGCCAGAATTAAAAGCGTCCAGCCCCGGCTCCCCGCGGCGTTGAAAGGAAAGCTGCCGAGCCCGAAACAGTTGTCGAATGCGTTGCGGGGGGAGCTGTCGGATTGATTCTGACTTTGATTCCTCATTCGTAATTCCTAATTGACCGATCGCCTCCGTACATTTCCGGTTGATCTTTTTTTCCGATTTGATATAGTAAGCCATTCGTTCCATCCCCCAGAGAAATACCAGGAGCCGGGTACTATTTTTAAATATCAAAGTTCAGGACGTTGACCCCAGGATCTTTACGCATCCTTGCATGGGAGCTGGTTGTAAATTCACATGAGCCAGAACCAGTCTCAAAATATCGAGAAACTCGAAGGGGACCTTTGGCAGGCGGCGGACAACCTCCGCGCCAATTCCAAGCTCACCTCCAGCGACTACTTCATGCCGGTGCTGGGCGTGATCTTCCTGCGCCATGCGGCGAATCGCTTCGCGGCAGCGGAGCGGCAGATTGAAGTCGACCAGGCCAGCGGCAAGATGCCCAAGCGCAGGGTGCTGCCGGCCGACTACATCGCCCGCCGCTCGCTCTACCTGCCCGAGAAGGCCCACTACGACTGGATCATGCAGCAGGCGGCCGTCAGCGGCGCCGACCTGCCCAAGCTCGTCACCGAAGCGATGACGGCCATTGAGGCCGAGTTCGAACCGTTGCAGGGCGTGCTGCCCAAGGACTACGGCATCTTTGAGACCAAGGTGCTCGAAGACCTGATGCGCCTCTTCAACAGCGAGCGGATCAAGCAGGCCACCGGCGACATCTTCGGCCGCATCTACGAGTACTTCCTTGCCAAGTTCTCGATCCAGAAGGCGCACGACAACGGCGAGTTCTTCACGCCGTCCTCGATCGTGCAGACCATCGTCAACGTTATC
>JAHFEM010000471.1 GCA_023248505.1 Nitrospirota bacterium | reverse complement strand
TCTTATTGGAGAGCTCCTTCTCCCGATTGGATGCGGCGGTTTGGGTCTCATCGAGCGATTTTTCCAATCCCGCGCGCTTTTGCTCCTCCTCCTGGAGCCGCGCGGAGAAAGACTCCCGTTGAGCGACCTCCGACAGATAGCGGCTCTTGGCGACACATCCCCCGGTCCAGAAGACGAGAAGAAGCAAGATCCCGTTCAATCCCTGTCTCAATTTCATAGCGCTTCCTCCATACAGCGTTGTTGGATGAGTAAACAATGATGAATCAAGATTGAAAGGTGTCGATGGTGGTGATCGTCGCAGAGGTCCGCTTCACACTCGCTCGCAAAGTAATCCGGGCCGCCTCCGTTCTGAATGCGGCGATGCGAGAGATGAAGGGATTCGGCAGGAGCGTAGTCCGATCGAACGAAAAGTTCAAGTCGATCTGTATAAATTACGCAATTTCATGAAAACCGACAAGCCGGGCTTCTGCGAATTAGAAAGCCGACTTCGCGCAGCGAAAGCCGATGAGCGGATCTCGCTTTTCAGGATCGGCGTAGAATCGCGTGGTCGCTCTGGTCAGAAGACGAAGCGCCTCCGGCCGGGCGCCCCCGGTGCCCCCTCGAATGGCGAGAAAATTCTTCCAAAACGTATCGGCGCGGTAAGGGTTGTTCGGGTAGGGGCGATAGCGGTCGGCGGTCCACTCCCATCCCTGTCCCACCATCGCTTCCGCGCCATAAGGCGAGAGAATCGGTTTGGCGGACAGCGAGGTCCGGACCGCTTTTTCGATCTCCGGATCGAATTGATTTCCCCAGGGATAGATTCGTCCGTCGGTGCCGCGGGCGGCCTTTTCCCATTCCGCTTCGGTCGGCAGGCGCTTGCCGAGGGAGGCGCAATAGTCGATCGCCTCTTTCCAGGTGAGGCCGGTGACCGGCTGACTCGGGCCGTCCCCTTCTAAGCCCAAGGGGAACTCGCGGCCGGTCGCTTTTGCAAATTTCCGGTAGTCGCGATTGCGGACCTTATTCCGGTCGATGGCGAAGGGGTCGAGGTAGACGGTGTGGGCGGGACGTTCGTCGGTGAGGAGCGGTTTGTTCGGGATGATGGAGGCCGGGTCGACTGAATAGCCTGTTTCATTCGTGCCCATGATGAATTCGCCGGCGGGGATGAGGACCATGCCGGCGGGGGCGCGATGATGATCTGCTTTGTTCCAGAGGAAGAATCCGGTGACAAGGATTAGGGAGAGAATCATCACGGATGCGAATTTCAACTTCAAAACAAAACCTCCTTAATAATCTTTGTTGAAGTGGGGCACTGCCCCACACCCCGCCGCGGGGTGGCCATGCCGCCACCCCTCCGGCTTCCCCGGGCAGCGGGGGCGAGCCCCCTGCACCCCACGGTCACAACTCGCACAACGCGCGGGAGAGCACCGCGGATTGTGCTTCAGACACTCGTGACCTTGTAGGGTCGATAATACGTCTCGACAGAAGCAACGCAGGGTGCTTCTGAGACAGAGTGGAGTTCTTCAAAGCGCGCAGGCTCTTTGCTATTCGCTTATGAGTGAGAGATAGGCATTCGTCGGATGAACATCGGTTGAAACAGAAAGCGAACTGAGAACGGGTTTAAAGCCTTTCGACTAACTCTTCCCTTTTTTACTATGTCCCCCGGCTCCGGGTCCCTGGTCGACATCCTTCGCGCATCGAAAGCCGAAACCCTTGTTCCTAATCTCGGGGGTGAAGCGGCTTCGATTGTAAGAAGGGGCGGAGAGACCGCAGCCATACGAGAGGCAATCATACCATGATCCCCCTCTTAGAACTTTGTTTTTCTTCCCGTAGTGGATATTGGGAAATTGATTACCGGGGTAGGGAAGATACCAATCATTGACCCACTCATAGACATTGCCTGACATGTCATAGAGCCCATAGGGGCTCTTTCCCTCTTCAAAACTCGCGATCGGCAAGGTGCTCCCCTTTGAGACGTCGATCCCTTTGGCGAGCCAGTATTGCGGTGTGTTTGCCTTCTTAAAGTCGAATTGGGTTCCCCAAGGGAAGTGGCGTCCGTCGGTGCCGCGGGCGGCCTTTTCCCATTCCTCCTCCGTCGGCAGGCGCTTGCCGGCCCATTGACAGTAGGCGTCGGCCTCAAACCAGTTGACATAGACCACCGGGTGGTTCGCCTTTTCCGGGGGGTAGGCGCCGTTTCGCCACAGGAGCGGCGGATCGATTCCGGCGGCGTCGACGAAGTGTTTATAGTGGGCGTTGGTTGTCTCATAAACGTCGATGTAGAACGATTTTACGAAAACCTTATGCTCCGGCTGTTCATCTTCATCTCCCGCTCCTTCCGGAGTCGGCCGTCCGTTGTTTCCCATAATGAAGGCGCCTTCCGGAATCTGGACCATCGTCTGTTCGATGATCTTCTCTTCCTTCATCTGGACCTGCTTGATCTCGTAAAGGGGAACGGCCGGTTGGGCGCCGTGGCATTCTTGGCACTCCGGTTTCGACGTATCGGTCTGCAAGCGGGTTCGGTCGGCGTGGCAGTGGAGGCAGCGGGGATCGGAGAGCGGCGTCCGGGGGGCCGGGAGGGAGGAGACCTCCTTCACCCAAATGGGAAAAAGAGCGATCGCCGCCATGAGCGCGAGCCCGAGTAAGGAGGAAGGTTGAACCCGGTTTCGAAATCGCATCAATCCAGCCCTAATTCA
>JAHFEM010000071.1 GCA_023248505.1 Nitrospirota bacterium | reverse complement strand
TATTGATCCTACGAAGACAAAAAAACGGGCCGGGAAAACCCGGCCCGGATGCATCGCCCGTCTTGTATTTCGGGTTGGAGAGATGATGAGACATCCCGGCCGCTGAGGAGACGATGCCGTCGTGATCTCATTAGGCCACTTCTTTTCGCGAGACCCCTTCCTCTCCGGACGTAGAGATGTCCCGTGCGCCGCTTTCCCGGAGAATTTCCTTGGCGCGACGGACCTCGTCGGAGGCCTCGCAGTGGACGGAGATCAAGATCCCTCCCGCTTTGACCTTTGTTTCATACTGCTTCGCCTCATATTCCGGAATGCCCAGCCCGATGAGTCCCCCCGCGATCCCGCCGGTGGCGGCGCCGATCGCGGCGCCGCCGAGGGCCGCCATGATCGGTCCGGCGGCGATGAAGGGGCCGACCCCCGGAATTGCGAGCGTCCCGATTCCGACGAGCCAGCCGGCGATCCCGCCGACGATCCCTCCGGTGGTTGCCCCGGTCGCGGCCCCTTCGGGGGCCTTGGTTGCTTTCTCATGGATGAAATCGCGGACCCCCTCTTTGTCGGGGGTCAGGACCGAGATATCGGTCGGTGCGAACCCTGCCGCATTGAGACGATTGAGGCAGTTCTCCGCTTGATGGGGATTATCGAAAATTCCAACGACTGCTTTTTTGGCCATCGTGATCTCCTTACCTGGTTGCGGAGGACTTCACCTCCAGCTCATTCTCAACTTTGCCGATTCCGGCGATCTGTTCCGCCTTCTTGGCAACCTTTGTTTTTTCATCCGGGCTGTTGACCGGCCCGCGCAGGGTGACCTTTCCTTCTTGAGTGATGATTTTCACGTTTTTGGCGTTGGTCGAGAGGGAATCATCCTCTGTAATTTCTTTCCGGATCTTCCGTGTCGTCTCGACATCCGCCGGATCGGCGCTTTGCATCCCCGGCGTCACCGCGGAGGCGTCCCGATCCCGTTTGTTGATCTGGCTGTCGTCCGGTTGAACGGACGGACGCTTCCCCTCCTCAACCGCATAGGCCCATCCGCCGGTCAGCGCGACCATGATTGCGGCGATCCAAACAAATCGCTTCATTTCAGCATCCTCCCATCAAGACGAACGGAACCGTTTCAAGAGCGTATTCCCCAAGGACTCGGCCCGTTCACCGATCGCCTGCACCCCTTGTTCGATGACCTTGGCGCCGCGCTTCAGAATTTTCTTGGCCCGGGGCGTTGCCTTTTTAATCCGGGAGCGGATCCCGTTTTTTCTCGGGGATGCTTTTTTCCGGCCCGGTGATTTTACAGCCTCCCTTTTCCGTCCAACCTGTCTATTGCGTGTGGGCATAATGGTCCTCCTGGTATCCCTGTTCCATTGTTCGAATTCCTTTTCCCAATGAGGAGGTTGAGTGCAATTCATAGACCAAGGCAGAGCGATCTCTCTTGTCTTAATACGCAAGAAAAAGGGATCTAAAGGGGATATTCCACGCGATGAATCGGCAGACACTATGTATATTTTGCACAGAGAGCATTCGAATAGATCGAAAGGATTCTAAAAAGGATGGGATCCCAGATGGGAGAGGGCGAGGAGGGGAAGAGGTGTGGGAAAAAAGGGAACAGTGATATTCGGAGACCGATCTTGCGGCGGCGTCCGCTGAATTGCCTGGAACATCTATGCTATAATCAATTATTCTAAAAGAGGGGCATTCTCGCCCTATCGTCCTCTGAACAGGAGGCCCGCTCATGCCGCAGAAAAAGGAATTTCCTGGTTGGACTCTCTTTATTATCCTCTTTATCATCACCGTTCTCCCTTTCTTTTTCTTCACTCCCCAGACCCGGCAGACATCCTACAGCGATTTTAAGCGTCTGCTCCGGGAGGGAAAGATCAAGGAGGTCGTGATTTCCAGGGACACGATCGAGGGGGTGAAGGTCGAATCTGCAGGGAAGGAGGAACCTTTCAGTGCGGTCCGCGTGGAGGACCCGAGTCTTATCTCCGAACTGGAAGATCGAAACATCAAGGTGACGGGAGAGGTCCAGAGCAATTGGTTGAGAGACCTCGTTCTGTTCTGGGTGCTGCCGGCGGCGGTCATCCTGCTTATCTGGAGCTTCTTCGCAAGGAGGATGGCGGGAGGAGGGGGACAAGGATTTATGACCTTCGGCCGGGCCCGCGCCAAGGTCTTTGCGGAGAAAGATATCCAGGTCAGTTTCAATGATGTGGCGGGGGCGGATGAGTCGAAAGAGGAGTTGATGGAGGTGGTCGAGTTTCTCCGCCAGCCGAAGAAGTTCCAGCGCCTGGGAGGACGGATTCCGAAGGGGGTGCTGCTGGTCGGCCCTCCCGGCACCGGCAAGACCCTCTTGGCCAGGGCGGTCGCCGGGGAGGCGAAGGTCCCGTTCTTTTCCATGAGCGGTTCCGAATTCGTCGAGATGTTCGTCGGGGTCGGCGCCGCGCGGGTCCGGGATCTCTTCGCGCAGGCGACCGAGAAGGCGCCTTCCATCATCTTCATCGACGAGCTCGATGCTTTGGGTCGGGCGCGCGGCGCCGGCATGCTGGGGGGAGGGCATGCGGAGCAGGATCAAACCCTCAATCAACTCCTGGTCGAGATGGACGGATTCGATCCGAGAAAAGGGGTGATCATCATGGCGGCCACCAACCGTCCTGAAATCCTCGACCCTGCGCTGCTCCGGCCCGGGCGCTTCGATCGCCATGTGCTGGTCGATCGTCCCGATGTCCGCGAACGGGAGGAGATCCTGAGGGTCCACACCCGCAACGTGAAGCTCGACCTGAAGGTCGATATCAAATTGCTCGCCACGCGGACGCCGGGATTTGTGGGGGCCGACCTGGCCAACCTCGTGAATGAGGCGGCGCTCCTGGCGGCGCGGAACAATAAAGACCAGGTTGAAATGGACGATTTCGAAGAGGCGATCAACCGGGTGACGACCGGTCTTGAGAAGAAGAAGCGGGTGATGAGCAAGAAAGAGAAGGAATATGTCGCGTACCACGAATCGGGGCATGCCCTGGTGGCGGAGCTGGTGCCGAATGCCGACCCGGTGCATCGCATCTCGATCATCCCCCGCGGCATCGCGGCGCTCGGCTACACCCTTCAGCTCCCGACGGAAGACCGCTATCTGATGACCCGCAGCGAGCTGCTCGATCGTCTGGCCGTCTTGCTGGGGGGGCGCGTGGCCGAGGAGATCATCTTCGACGAGATCTCCACCGGCGCGCAGAATGATCTGACGCGGGCCACCGACATCGCTCGGAGCATGGTCCGGGAGTTTGGGATGAGCGAGAAGCTGGGATTGGTTTCCTTCGATCGGCCTCGCCGAATGCTGCCGGGGGATGGATTTCTGCCCGGGGACAAGGATTACAGCGAAGAGCTGGCAAGGTCCATCGACGAAGAGGTCAAAGAGATCATCGACAAGACCTACGCCCGCGTTCACGAGCTGCTGGAGGGCCACCGCGATCAGCTGAAGACGCTCGCGAAGCTCCTTCTTGAAAAAGAGGTGGTCGAGGGGGAAGCCCTTCGGAAGATTGTTCACGGGGACCGCCCGCCGAAGAAGACGGAGGCGCCCCGGCCGGTCGATCTCTCTTTTCCGGAAGAGCCGAGACGGGCCGTCGGCGAATAGGGCGGGGAGGGCGCCATGAGCGAGATGAAAGCGATTCTCCAAACGCTTCTGGCGGAGGAGCGGATGCTGCACCAAGCGTATACGACCTATCTTCCCGCGCTCCACCCCGCGCTCTTGCGCGAGAAGATCCAGGGGTGGGTCGGAGAGGGATGGAAGCACATCGAGGCGCTGGAGCAGGCGATCGAGAAGAGGGGGGCGGCGCCGGATCGGACGGCCGCCCCCGCCCCCGCCGTTCCCGCGTCGCAGGAGACGCACGCGCTTCTCGACTTTTTCTATCAACGGGAGGAGCGGCTCTACTACCGCTATCAGGAGGCCATGAAGCGGGCCGAGGAGGGATGGCTCCGCTCGCTTCTCTTTTCTCATCTGCACGACCACAAGCGATACCTTGCGGGGATTCAGCATCTCTATGCCGAGTTTTTGTACTATTGACATCGTTCCGATAGGGGCGAATCTTGCCTGCGCTGTTCCACCGTGTATTCGCCCCGTTCCAAACAAGGGCGATCACAAGGGGTCGCCCTATAATTCATTTTGACAAATCCGATTCCTGAGACTAGAATTTTTTCATGCCGACCGGCCACCCAGACAATCCATTGATCCTCCGCGGTCATACCCTCCTCTGCCTGCAAGGTTTTCGAGGGGAAGGGTACAGCCCCGCCTTCGTCGAGAACATGGGGGAGATCCACCGCCGTCTCTCGACGGAGCCGACGACCCCCGTCCGGATTATTGCCCAGCCCGATCTGATCTGCCGCGCCTGTCCCCATCTTCAGTCGGACGGCTGCCATCTGAAAGGGCCCGGTTTTGAAGAACCGATGCGGCGGCAGGACCGGGAGGTGATGGCGCGGCTGGGCATTGCGGAGGGGGAGATTCTCGCGTGGGGGGAGATCCTGCGCCGGATCGCCGCCCGGATCGAAGGGCGCGATCTGGATGCGATCTGCGGGGCCTGCCCCTGGCGGCCGCTCGGATATTGCCGGGAAGGGATCGAAGCGCTCCCGGTGCTTCCACGCTCAACGAGGGCCTCATGAAACGCGTATTGATTCTTTTGGCGCCGGGGTTTGAAGAGATCGAAGCGGTCACGGTCATCGATATTTTAAGACGGGCCGGCGTCGAGGTGACGGTCGCCGGAACGGTCGAAGGACCGATCGAAGGATCGCGGCGGGTGAACCTCCTCGCGGATCTTTCCGTCGAGAAGGTCGCGGGCGGCGACTATGACATGGTCGTTCTCCCCGGAGGTCAGCCCGGCGCCGATCATCTCGCCAAAGATGAGCGGGTCCGGCGAATCTTGGAAGAGGCGATGGCGAAGGAGCGGTGCATCGCCGCGATCTGCGCCGCCCCCTCGATCCTGGCCTCGGCCGGTTTCCTCGATGGGAAAAAGGCCACCAGCCATCCCTCGGTCCGGGAGCGGATGGCGGGGGCGAATTACTCCGAGGCGCGGGTGGTCGTCGATGGAAGATGGGTCACCAGCCGCGCTCCCGGCACGGCGATGGAATTTGCCTTCGAATTGGTCCGATTGCTCGTCGGGGAAGAGAAGACAAAAGAGGTCAATCGAGGGGTGATGGCGCGGCTGTAGGGTTTGCAACGATTTGCAGGGGCCGGTTTGAGATTCGCCCCGACAGGACGGGTGGAGTATGTTCCTCGATTCGTATGTGGCAAGGGGACTCGGCGAGTATCTCGAAATGATGCAGCCGATCATTCCGATCTTCCATCTCGCCTATGTCATTTTCGTCAATCGCCTCGCTTTATTTGGAAACCAGTTTCGCTCCCCCTTCGAGTGGTTCGTCACCCTCCACTATGTGGTGTTCCTCTTCTTTCCGTTCGGTTGGCTCTGGGTGCAACTCGGGAAGCAGGGCCCGCCCTCCTTCGCCCGGATTGTCGAGGGGGGCATCCCGTTCTGGATTCCCGGAATGAGCTTCGGCCTCTCCGGTCTGCATTTCATGCTGACGAGCCTTCTGATCGTTTTCTGGTTTTCGGAGGCGAAAGCCCCTCGGAATGATTTTGATTTTCGAAAGGTCCGGTGGTGGAGCTACCTGGTCCTCCCCGCCATCCTTTGGGGATTCGTTTACCCGTTCCGGCCGGCGGAGCAGCCGGGCGAATTCGTCTTCCTCGGCGTCACCGGTCTCTGGGCGTCGCCGTTCGGCGCTCTCTTGAATCCCACCTCCACCGTTCTCCTCGGCCTCTTGACCTTTATCTATCCTCGGGTGAACCTAAAACTTTTCATCGGGAGCGCGGCGGTCCTTCTGATGATTGCCTTGATCGCCTCGCGATCTTCCCCCCTCGATTGGCCGTTGGCGATCCTGGCCGGATTCAATCTTTTTCTGGGGCTGCTCCTGGCGGTGAAGCGAAAGAAGGCGTCCTCCTCCGAAAAACCGGAAGCGATCGCCTCCTCTTAAAATCGGTCTGCGCCCTTGATTCGCCGGCGCAACTGTGGCACAATCTGCCCACTGTCGCTGCGTCCGCATTTTTATCTCATCGGGCGCACCCTCCTCTTCAAATGCCCCCGTAGCTCAGGTGGATAGAGCAGCGGTTTCCTAAACCGTTTGCCGGGTGTTCAAATCACCCCGGGGGCACCAAACTTTTCAAGGCTTAGGAAATCCGGCGCCGGAGCCGTCATCCAATTGTGCTCATTCGCGCTGATTCTAATTCTAGAAGAGAAAGACCGATAAAGGTCGCCTGAAGCGGACGAACGGGGAGGAAAAGAGCGTCGCGAAGCTCGGCCAACGGCTTGGCAAGAAGGCGCCGGAAGGAGAAGGCGTCGCTCCGACAACGCGATCAACCGATCTAGGGGGTGTGTACCCTAGAATTTGCGCTCGACTTACATTCGAACCTCTTCAGAAATCCTCAGCTCATTTTGATCGAGGATATCGTCCAGGCAGGTGAAGCAGGTGAAGGGGAAATTGTCGGCCATGATGGTGCAGGTTTCAGATTCGAGGGAATTGGTTTCGAGGGCCGGTCCACTGCAGACTTTATGGGTCACAATAATCATATTCACATCCTCTCAAAGGTTTGACGATCTGGAGCAATCAAGAGGACGATGACATCTCGATTTTGTTAATTTGGACCTGTGTCGAGTCTACTCGCAATGCGGGAGAAGGGCAATAGCTTAAATGGAAGGGTTCAACACCGGCGGGAGAGGGGAGGATGCCTTGACAAAAGATCGCACTCATTCTATAAGAGGTGCAACCTTATGATACGCAAACGGCCCCTTCCCTTCAATGCGAAGACGTTCCTCACCCTCGTCGGCAGCGGAAAAACGATTCTTAAATCCCAAAAGAAAAAAAGTCTCTTCTCGCAAGGGGACGCGGCGGATGCCGTCTTCTATATCCAGACCGGCAAGGTCAAGCTCACCGTGGTTTCCCCGAAAGGAAAAGAAGCGGTCGTTGCGATTCTGGGGCGCGCCGACTTTTTCGGCGAAGGTTGTCTTGCCGGACAGCTGGTTCGCATGGCGACCGCGATCTCGATGGAAGATTCCACGATTGTCCGGATCGAAAAAGCCGCCATGATCCGCGTCATCCATGAAGAGCCGAGCTTCTCGGAGCTGTTCATGTCCTACTTGCTTTCCCGCAACATTCGAATCGAAGAAGATCTGGTCGATCAACTTTTTAACTCGAGCGAGAAACGACTGGCTCGGGTGCTTCTCCTCTTGGCCCACTTTGGAAAAGAAGGCAAAACGGAACTCGTCATTCCGAAGATGAGCCAGGAAACGCTCGCGGAGATGGTCGGCACCACGCGGTCCAGGGTCAGCTTCTTTCTGAACAAGTTTAAAAAGCTCGGCCTGATCGAATACAACGGCGAATTGCGCATCCACAGCTCCCTTCTTAATGTCGTCCTACACGATTAGTTTCCCCCTTCAGTAACCATCCCGGATTCGGGCGGGCAATCATGAGGTGTCCTGCTCTATCCATTTAGAGAGAGAGTAGCGCCGTATAAGGAGGAAGATCCTATCACAAAGAAAAGCCCCTACAGAGTTGGCTGCCGAAATACTCATCGCAGATGTGGAAGTAAAAGGATATGGGGATGTCCCGCTCATTAATCGTTATGAGCTTCTCTTTAATAAGATTTTAGAATGTAGAGTAAAAGAGGACCAAATGCTAAAAGAAGGTTA
>JAHFEM010000470.1 GCA_023248505.1 Nitrospirota bacterium | reverse complement strand
ATGAACGGGAAGGATCTCTCGGCCGGGGCGGTCGCCGCTTTGGAGGGAATTCTCACCACGGTTCGCGCAGCACGAACGGTGATGGAGCAGACGCCGCATCTCCTCCTCGTCGGCAAATCGGCCGAGCGGTTGGCCCGCCTTTTTCATCTTCCCCTCCTTCCTCCTTCGCTCGCCGCCCCAAAGCCCCCTTCCAAAGAGCGGTCCCTCGGAGAATGGGAACCCCTCTTCCGGAAACTTCAAGGGACGACGGATCGCGAGGCGGGAAAGCTCGGAACGGTGGGGGCGGTGGCGCGAGACAGAGAGGGCGATGTGGCGGCGGGAACCTCCACCGGGGGAATCCGCCTGATGCTCCCGGGACGGGTGGGCGACAGTCCTTTGATCGGGGCCGGGACCTATGCCGACAACCTCTCCGGCGCCGTCTCGATGACCGGAATCGGCGAGGCGATCATCCGGGCCGGGCTCGCGAAGGAGATCACCCTGGCGATAGAGAGAGGCGTCGCCCCGGAAGAGGCGGGGAGAAGCGCGTTGATCCGGATGCGCCGGCGAATCGGCGGGGAGGCCGGCGCCATCGTCCTCTCGGCCGGAGGCGATTTCGCCTTGCTTCACACGACCGATTATATGCCGGGGGGATATCGCGCGGGACGGCGGCGCAAGCTGGGCGATCGATTTGAAAAGGTCATGGAGGATTGATGCAGATTCGAGTCTACTACGAGGATACCGACGCGGGCAGGGTCGTTTACTATGCCAATTACTTGAAATATTTTGAGCGGGGGCGAACCGAATATTTTCGAGAACGAGGGCTGGAGGTCGCTTCTTATGCCGCGGCCGGGACCCTCTTTGTCGTCGCCCACGCCGAGCTCGATTATCGTCTGGCCGCGCGTTACAACGATCTGCTCGAAATGGAAAGCGCAATCGTCGATTTTAGCCGGGCCAGCCTCACCTTCTCCCATCTCATCCGACTGCACGACACCGACCGGGTCGTCGCCGAAGGGTGGATCCGGCTCGTCTGCGTCGACGGGCAATTCAAGCCGAAACGCCTCCCGGAAGAGATCGTTCAGATTGTGACGAAGTTGTCTGAATGCGAATGAGGAATCCAGAACGGTTCCTCTCTCCGCATTCCCCATTCCTCGGTCCACATTCTCTTTCAGGCCGGTTCAATCACGCAGCGAAACGGGAACCCCTCCGCCTGGGCCGCGGCGTGGACCTGCTCTTGTTTTAATTCCGCCTGCTCTTTCGAGAGGGTCGCGACATGCGCGGCGCCTTGCGTGTGAACCTCCCACATCAGCTGCTGGGCGGTGTCGAGGTCCTTCCCGAAGAGGCGAATCAAGATCCGGATGACAAATTCCATCGTCGTCGCATTGTCATCCAATAAGATCACCTTGTACGGAGGGATCTCTTCGATCCGCGACTCGGCGTCTTGTGAAAGATCCGGCAGGACCGCCGGGAGGGTCGTGCTTCCTTCCACGATGGACCTCGCTTCCAAATGGAACAGTGCGGGCAAGAGAGGATGCGCCTCCGACTGCGCGCACCGATGGTGCGGGGATCAAGACGGAATTACCCTTCGATGATGTCTTTTTTCGCCATCGCGAGATAGACCTGCGCCTCTTTTCCGGCGGGGTTGATCTTCTGCGCCTCTTCCCATTCGACCAGCGCCAGATCGACAAAGCCCTTCATATAGTAGGTCACCCCGAGGTGGATGAACGCGGGGATATATTTCGGATGGATTTCTTTCGCCTGCTGAAAGGTCTCGATCGCCTCATCGAAACTCCCCTTTTCCCGCAAGGTGATCCCGACCTTGGCCACCACATCGACGAATCTCGGCCGGATGGAGAGCGCCTTGCGATACTCTTCCAGCGCGCCGTCGAAGAGGCCGACCTCAAAATACTGATCGCCCAGTTTCGCATGCTCGTTGGCGAGCTTTCCCCGGATAAAGGGATCGATCGACTCCGCTTCCGATCGGACCAGATGCGCCGCCTTTGAGAAGGTCTCGCTCGCCTCGTCATATCGGCCCAGATCGTTCAAGGCGATCGTCAGGTTCAGGGAAGCCTCGGTGTAGCGGGGATTGATCTGGAGCGCCTTTCTGAAATAGACCACCGCCATTTCCATATTCCCCTTCTGGAAGGTGATGATGCCGAGTTTATTATAAATATCGGCATATCCTTGCGGATGATTCTGGAGAAGTTCGAGGAAGAGCCGCTCCGCCTCGATGATCTTCCCCTCTTCAAACGCGGTGCGGGCCTGTTCGTAAACCTTTTCGAAGTCTTCCATTCTGGAACCCTCTCGATAACGATCAAGTTACATCAAAAGGTCCAAAGAGTCAAAAGATTTTCACTCACAGCGGGAAGGGCGCCCCGTCGATCCGAAGCGGGCGTGATCTCCTGATTCAGGGCGGAAATCATCGCTTATTTTTCCCGAAAAGCCGATCGGCCGATCCCGTTCCGCGACCCGGATCGGGGTCTTCTCCGCGCCCGTTCTCCATTGTTTTATCCGGCTGAAAAGGATATAATCGGCCCCATTCTCAGGAAGCGGGGGGTCGTATGAAGCAACAGCCGATGATGGAGCCGTTTTACTTAACCAAGGAGCCGTACTACCAGCCGGTCGGCGAGGAGGTCGCCCTTTTTAAGGCCGCCTATGAATCGAAGCGCCCGGTTTTGATTAAGGGCCCCACCGG
>JAHFEM010000469.1 GCA_023248505.1 Nitrospirota bacterium | reverse complement strand
TCTCGAATATCTTCATCGGGAGCGCCGTTTTATTGATCCTCTTGTCAATCCTGCTCGCGGCCGTCGCTCCCTTTGTTCTTCCTCTTCTTGGAACCGGTTTTAGCCGGGAGAAGCTGGCGCTGACACAATCCCTCTTTTATATCATGATCCCGGTCCTCCTTTTGAGCGGGTTGGCCAAGATCGGGGGGGCGGTCTTGAATGCGGGGGAGCGTTTTGCGATGGTGGCGGTCTCTCCGCTGATCACGTATGCCGTGACGGTCGTCGTCCTGCTGGGGGCCGGAAGGACATGGGGGATTTATGCGCTGGCCGTCGGAACCGTGATCGGGTTTGCATTGGAAGGGGGATTCCTCCTATGGGGGCTCAAGCTCCGGGGACATCCTCTTGCACTGAGTTGGAATGGTTTCAATCCCGAGACGATGCAGGTGGTTCGCCAATTTGTGCCTGTGGTCGCAGGGTCCCTGCTGATGAGCAGCACCACTTTCGTCGATCAGGCCATGGCGGCGGTATTGACTCCGGGAAGCGTGGCGGTCCTCAATTACGGAAGCCGTGTGACCGGGGTGTTGCTCGGTTTGGCCGCCACCGCTTTGGGGACGGCGGTCATTCCTTATTTTTCCCAGTTGGTTGCTCTGGAAGATTGGGCCGGAGTGCGTTCGACCTTCCATCGCTATCTGCGGCTCATCTTCATGATGACGCTGCCGATAACGGGATTGCTGTTCGTATTTTCCGAGCCGGTCGTGAGGTTCTTGTTTCAAAAGGGCTCCTTTACGCCCCAGGATACCGCGGTCGTCGCTCAGGTTCAAGCGTGCTATCTTCTTCAGATCCCTTTCTACATCGCCGGGACATTGGCCGTCCGATTGGTTTCGTCGCTTCGCGCGAACCAGGTCTTGTTAGGGGCGGCGGCGATCAACATGACGATGAATATTTTATTGAATTATTTATTTATGAGGAAGATGGGGGTTGCAGGGATTGCGCTTTCCACCAGTTGTGTCTACCTGGTCTCATTTTCTTTCCTCTACTTCTACTGGAACCGTTGGTTAAAAGGGGAGGTAAATGCATCGGTTCGGTGAAGGGAAGCGAAATGCTCCGACGGCCAGGGCCCATTGATACAGAGAGGGATCGGTTGAACGCATGAAGGTAACGCTCGTCATCGGGTCGCTTTCATCGGGGGGGACGGAAAGGGTCGTGGTCTTGCTGGCCGGCGCCTTCTTGAAAAACGGATTCCGAGTATCCGTCGTCACGCTGAATGGGGCTGAAAGCGATTTCTACCGTCTGCCTTCCGACGTTCATCGACAGGCTCTTGGAATTTCAACTCCGGCTCAAACGTTTTTCGGATTTCTAAAATTACGGCGGGCTCTCCTTTCCACGAAGCCCGAGGTGATCGTTTCGTTTATCGATCGAATGAACATGTTGACACTGCTGGCGGCCGCCGGATCGGATATTCCGATCGTGGTATCGGAGCGAACCGATCCGAAGGCGCATCGGATCGGATGGTTCTGGACGAAGCTTCGCTGGAGGACCTACGCACGGGCGCGTCGAATTGTGGTTCAAACGAGAGGGGCGTTGGATTATTTTCTGCCGAGATTTGAGTCGACCGCGTGTGTGATCCCGAACCCGGTTGTCTCGCCTCAACCGGATCAAGGGCCGTCGGATTGGCTCCCTGCGAAGCCGTTCCTGATCGCCATGGGACGGTTTACGGAGGAGAAGCGTTTTGATTTTCTCATGCGGGCCTTTGCGAAGGTCTGCCTCGATTATCCGGAATGGAGGCTGGTCATCATCGGCGATGGACCGTTGAAGCGGAAGTGGGAGGGGCTGCGGGATGAATTAGGGCTCTCAGACCGCGTCCTTCTTCCCGGTCGCGTGAAGAACCCCTATCCCTGGCTGATGCAGGCCGAGCTCTTTGTGATGTCTTCTCTTTACGAAGGGTTCCCAAATGCTTTGTGTGAAGCGATGGCCTGCGGTCTGCCGGTCATTTCCACCGATTGCCCCAGCGGTCCGCGCGAGATTATTCGAGATAACCTGGATGGCGCGCTTGTTCCCAATCAGGATGTCGCGGCGTTTTCAAAGGCGATGGTCCGTTTGATGTCCGATCGGGAGGAGCGACAGCGGCTGGGCGCACGGGCCGTAGAGGTCATCGATCGATTCGGACTCGAGAAAGTTGCGGCCATGTGGGGGGGCCTGTTGGCTGAGGTTCTCGAAGAGAAGAGAGGGGCCCGGGGGTGATGGGAAGGCGAGAGATGGGCGGAGCGATCGTCGAAAAATCTTATTGGGATGCGGCCTGGCGGGAGACGCCCCTTCCCAAAGGGCTGAACCCGCGCTTGGGGGGCGGGGGCAACTACGTCAACCGGCGGTTTCACGAGCATTTTCAGAAGGTCTTTTCCAAGATCGACACAAAGGGGAAGCGGCTTCTGGAGATCGGTTGCGCACGATCGATCTGGCTTCCTTACTTTGCAAAAGAGTTTGGCTTCGATGTATATGGCGTCGACTATTCCGAAGTCGGGTGCCGACAGGCGTTGAAGATGATCCGCAATGAAGGGGTGAACGGCAAGGTCCTCTGCGCCGACTTTTTCTCCGCCCCCTGTTTCAAGCCGGAGCAGTTTGATGTGGTCGTCTCCTTCGGCCTGGTCGAGCACTTTCAAGACACGGCCGCCTGTATTTCAGCGTTGTCCGCATTTTTA
>JAHFEM010000468.1 GCA_023248505.1 Nitrospirota bacterium | reverse complement strand
GGTCCAGGTCGTCCGCGAGATTGGTGATCCGATTGAGCTTGATCCCGGGGGCCGGCTCGAACTCGAACATGGTTACGACCGGCCCGGGGTGAACCTGCGTGACCTTCCCTTCCACATCAAAATCGAGAAGCTTCCTCTCCAGGATACGCGACTGGGCGACCCACTCCTCTTCGGTCATCCGCTTGGCCGTTCCGGACGGGTCCGACAAAAGCGAGAGGGGGGGGAGCCGATAGTCGCCCTCCTCCGGACGGACAAAGGGGAAAACCTCTTGCTGGGGAGGGATCGTTATTCTGGGGGCCGCAGGCTCGACGGTCGGCGTCCGGGCGATCTCCGGCCCTTTCGACGGCGCCGGCGGCGCCGCGGCGCGGCGCTTCTTCTTGCTCTGCCGGATGATGATCTGCTCCAGAATCAATTGTCGCGCCTCCGAGAGGCGCTGTTGCAACCGGCTCAACGCCGCGCGAGGAGAAAAGGGGGAGATCAACATCCATCCGAGAAGAAAGAGGAAGAGAAGAATAATGTGACTTCCGATCGAAGCGAAATAGTCCAAGAGGAAGCGGGAAAGAATTCTCCCGATCACCCCTCCCTTGAGGTTGGGGGAGGCGACGGAGCCCGATCCGCCCCACTCCACTTCGGCAAAGGAGGAGAGGGTCAGGAGGAGAAGGGCCGATCCGGCCAGGCCTCGCGTGGTCAGAGGCCCCCGTCCCTCTCTGAAAAACCGGACCCCCACAAAGACGGAAAAGACCGGGAAGAGATACGCGGACACCCCGAACAACTGGAAGAAGAGATCGGAGAGATTGGCGCCGACCCGGCCGATTGCATTTTGAATCTGCGGATGAGAGGAGACGGTTGAAAACGAGAGGTCATCGGGATGATAGGTCAAGAGGCCGATCCCGAGAAGAAGCCCGAGAGCGATCAGGAGGATGCCGATCATCTCATCGGTATAACCGTTATTGGATTTGTTGGATGCCATTTTGGTTTTCCTCACGAGGGAGCGGCGAAGGAGACCGGGCCGATTAAATGACGATCACGTTGGGAATGATCATCGGATGCCGATTCATTTTCTTCGAGATGATCTTCTTCAACGTCTGTCTGATCCGCGTCTCGATTCCCTGTTTCAATTCGGACGTGAAATCCTCTCCCCAGTCCAGATCGGCCTCCATCTCGCGGAGAAGCGTGTGGAGAGAGCGTTCCATCTCTTCCCAGAGAGGGTGCTCGATGCCGTTGCCGGTGAAGCCGCGAGAGAGGAGGGTCGGGCCGGATCGTACTTTTCGCTCTTGGCGATCGAGCGCCAACGTCACCACGATCATCCCATCCGAGCCGAGATGCCGGCGGTCTTTCAAGACGGTCTGCTCCACATCCCCAATTCCCTTTCCGTCGATGTAGATCCGTCCCGCGGGGATGGGGTCCCCTTTTTCGCAACACTCCGGTCTCAGGACGATCTCTTCCCCGTCTTCGATCACCAAAATGTGCAGAGGGTCGATCCCGGCCTTTGCCGCGAGGGCGGCATGGGAGATGAGCTGGCGGTACTCGCCGTGGACCGGGATGAAGAACCGGGGGCGGACCCATTCAATGATCTTCTGTTGCTCCTCCCGGCTGGCATGTCCGGAGACATGAACCCGCGCGATCTTCTCGTGCAAGACGCGGGCTCCTTTTCTAAAGAGATGGTTGATCACGCGGGAGATATCTTCTTCGTTTCCGGGGATCACGCGGGCGGAAAGGATGACCGTATCGCCCGGCTTGACCTGAATTTGCTTGTGGTCATCGGTCGCCATGCGGTAGAGGGCCGACATCGGCTCCCCTTGGCTGCCGGTGGTGATGAGGACCACCTCCCGATCGGGGGTTTGGTTCAACTCATCCAGCGGGGCGATCTGATCGAGCGGGAAGGAGAGATAGCCGAGCTCCCGCGCAATCCGGACATTGCTGATGATGCTCTTTCCCGATAAAAAGACCTTTCGCCCCTGCCGGCTGGCGATTTGGGCGATCTGATCGATCCGGTGGATGTTCGACGAGAAGGTCGCGATAATGATTCGCCCCTCCGCCTCGGCAAAGAGCCTCTCGAAATTCTCTCCGACCTGCGTCTCCGATCCGGTGTGTCCCTCGCGCTCGGCATTGGTGCTGTCTGAAAAGAGGGCCAGAACCCCCGTTTCTCCATACTGCTTGAAGCGCTCAATGTCGAAGTAGCTCCCGCCGACCGGCGCCGGATCGATCTTGAAATCGCCCGTATGGATCACGCAGCCGACCGGCGTGGTGATCGCATAGGCGACGCTGTCGACCACGCTATGGGTCACGCTGATCGGTTCGACGCAGAACGGTCCGACAAAGATCGGCTCCCTCGGTTTGATCGTGATCAAGCGGGGGGGGATAGGCGACCCCTCTTCTTCCTGCAGGAGTTCGGATCGATGCTCCTTCAGTTTCTCCGAAAGGAAGCCGAGGGTCAACGGGGTTCCATAGATCGGGACATTCATCTCCCGCAGGAGATAGGGAACCGCGCCGATATGGTCTTCGTGCCCGTGGGTCAGGAAAACGGCGAGAATTTTTTTGTTGGGATCGAGAAGATAGGAGAAATCGGGGATCACGATGTCGACCCCGAGCATGTCGTTCTCGGGGAACATCAGTCCCGCATCGACCAGGATGATCGATCCTTCGTATTCGAAGGCCATCATGTTCATTCCGATCTCCCCCAATCCG
>JAHFEM010000070.1 GCA_023248505.1 Nitrospirota bacterium | reverse complement strand
AAGCTCTTCGGGAAGAATATCTTCGGAACCGGTTTCGATCTCGAAGTGGTCCTCCATCGCGGCGCAGGGGCCTATATCTGCGGCGAGGAGACGGCCCTGCTCGAATCGATCGAGGGAAAGCGGGGAAAACCGCGGACGAAGCCGCCCTTCCCGGCGACCCACGGCCTCTACCAAAAACCGACGGTCGTGAACAACGTCGAGACGCTGGCGAACATCCCCTACATCATCAATCGGGGGCCGGAGTGGTTCGCCTCCCTCGGCACACAGAAGAGCGCCGGCATGCGGATCTTCTGCGTCGGCGGCCATGTGAATCGGCCCGGCAATTACGAGGTTCCGATGGGGATCCCCCTTCGCGAGATCATCTACGAGCATGCGGGGGGAATCCGGGGGAATAAACAGTTAAAAGCGATCATCCCGGGCGGGGCGTCGGCGCCGTTTCTCACCCAGGCCCATCTCGACGTCAAAATGGATTTTGAATCGATCGCGCAGGCCGGCTCCATGCTCGGATCGGGGGCGGTGACGGTGATGGATGAAGATACCTGCATGGTATGGGCGGCGATGAACCTGATGGAGTTCTTCAATCACGAATCGTGCGGCAAGTGCACCCCTTGTCGCGAGGGGAGCGCCTGGCTGTTGAAGGTTCTGCGCCGCATTGAGACCGGCCATGGCCGGATGGAGGACCTCGACCTGTTGGTCAGCCTCTCCAGGCGGATCGAGGGGCGAACGGTCTGCGCCTTCGGGGATGCCGAGATCTCCCCGATCCTCTCGACGCTGAAGCATTTTAGAGAAGAGTACGAGGCCCACATTCAGGAGCGGCGATGTCCGTTCCGTCCGAACGTGGTATTGGCGATGGCGGGAAGCCATTGATCGGTAGGGGCGCGGCGCGCCGTGTCTCTACGGGGGTTTATGATGAGCGATAAGATCAAGCTGAAATTCAATGATCAGGAAATCGAGGTCGAAAAGGGAACCCTCCTGATCGAGGCGGCCAAGCGCGCGGGGATCGAGATCCCTCATTTCTGCTACCACCCGAAGCTGAAGCCCGATGCCAACTGCCGGATGTGCCTGGTCGAGATCGAGAAGATGCCGAAGCTCCAGACCTCCTGCAGCACCCCCGCGGCGGAAGGGATGATCGTCTCATCGATCTCTCCCCGGGTCAAGGATGCCCAGTTCGGCGTGATGGAGTTCCTCCTCGGAAACCACCCCCTCGATTGTCCCGAATGCGATCAAGGCGGGGAGTGCCAGCTTCAAGATTTCGCCCACCAGTACTCGCCGACCACCAGCCGGTTTACCGAGGAGAAGCGAACCTTCGAGAAAACCTATTTCGGGCCGCTGGTCGAAAAAGAGATGAACCGTTGCGTCTCCTGTCTTCGATGCGTCCGATACTGCGACGAGGTGATCGATTCGAATGCGCTCGGCTCGATCGGCCGGAGCACCGATCATCAAATCGGCGGCTTCGCCGAGCACGAGCTCGACTGCGAGTTCTGCGGGGGCTGCATTCAAATTTGCCCGGTCGGAGCCCTGACCAGCCGGCTGGCGATGTACGACTACCGCCCCTGGCAATTGAAGAAGACCGAAACGATCTGCAACTACTGCGGCGACGGCTGTCTCATGACTTTGGAGACGGTGAAAGACGACGTCAAGCGGGTCAGCTCGGAGCTGGGGACCGGCCGGAACGAGGGAGACCTCTGCGCCCGCGGCTTCTTCGGCTATGGGACCATCAACCACAACGATCGGCTGGCGCGCCCGACGGTTCAGATCCTGGCCCAGGGAAAGGAGCGGCCACCAGAAGACCGCATTCTCCAGACGACCTGGGAGGGGGCGACCGACAAGGTCGTCGCCGGCCTCAAACAGATCAAGGCGCAATACGGTCCCCAGGCGATCGGCGGGATCATCTCGCCCCACTGCACCAATGAGGAGATTTATCTCTTCCAGAAACTGATGCGAAACGTCCTCGGGACGCCTCACGTCGACAGCGGCGCCCGCTACGGCCACATCAACGCCGTTTCCGGACTCAACGATGTTTTCGGAACATCCCGGCTGGCCCGATATGAGGATATCACCGAAGCCGACGTCCTCCTCGTCTTCGCCGGCGAGATGACCGAGAGCAACCCCATCACCGGACTGAAGGTGAAAGAGGCGGTGAAGAAGCGGGGGGCGAAGTTGATCGCGGTCGATGCATTCAATCGGCAGAGCGATGCCTATCGAAGCCATCTCCCTCGGATGGCGGCGCAGCATCTTCAGGTCAAGATGGGGAGCGAAGGGACGGCGATTCTCGGCCTGACCAAGGCGATGGTGGAGGGGGGCGCGCCCCTTTCGGCGCCTGCGCCGTTCGTTGAAAAGATGAAACAGGCGGTCGCGGGGATCTCCTTCGCGCAGATCGAAGCGGCGACCGGTGTCTCCGAAGCGGCCTACCAGGCCGCGGCGGCGCTCTATGCCGGCGCCAAGCGCGGGGTGCTGATTTTCGGACGGGCGATCACCCGAAGCGAAAACGGTTATCAGAACGTGATTGCGCTGGCCGATCTTGCGATCCTGGCCGGCCAGGTCAACAAGCGCGGCGCCGGCATTCTGGCGCTGGCGAAGGAGAACAACGCGCAAGGCGCGGTCGAGATGGGAGGGGTTTCCGAATACCTTCCGGGGCTCGCTCCCGCGAATCCGGGCGGTTTCACTCTCTCGGAGATGATCGATGCCGCGGCGCGGGGCGAGATCAAAGCGCTCTACCTCGTGGGTGAAAATCCGCTCCGCGCTTTGCCCCAGAAAAAAGTGGAGGAGGCGCTTCGCAAGCTCGATCTGTTGATCTGCCAAGATCTCTTCCCGAATGAGACCACCGCGCTGGCGCACATCGTCCTGCCGGCGACGAGCTACGCGGAGAAAGAGGGGCGATTCACCAACAATGAAGGGGAGATCCAGAAGGTCCGGAAAGCGATCGAGCCGCTCGGCAACGCCAAGTCCGACTGGGAGATCTTCTCGCTCCTCGGAAAGAAACTCGGAGCGGAGTCGTTCCACTACAAAGACGCCGATGCGATCTGGAAAGAGATCGTCATGAAGCTGCCGGCCGGATGGCCCTCCTCCTCGCCGGAAGGGGTGGCCGCCAAGATCGCGGCGCATTGTCAGGCGGCGATCAAGCCGCCGGCCGTTTCTCCCCCTTCGGCGACGAACGGGCATTTCGATCTGCAGATCGGGCAGATCCTTTTCCACTCCGGAAAGATGTCGACCTACGCGAGCGGACTGCTGGGGCTCTTTCCAAAAGAAGCGGTCTTGATTCATCCCGATGACGGGGAGCGGCTCGGCCTGGAGGATGCAGAGGTGGTCGAGCTTTCCGCCGACGGCGGGGGGGCCGCGGTGCAGGCGCCGGTCAAGTTCAGCAAGAAGGTCGCGGTCGGAACGCTCCTTTTTCCGGAGCATTTCGGGATGGAGATCAAGCGGCTTCTCCCGGTCTCGATCGATCCGAAGAGCCGCGCCGTTTACGCCGAGCGGGGGAAGGTGACCCTCTCGAAGGTGTCGGTCTCGGTCCGGTGGGAAGGCGCACCGATGTGTGCGTCCCCGCTTTAACAAGAGGGCGAACAGGCGGGTTCGCCCCTGCATAAGGTCATCATAAGGTCTTATAAATGGATGCGACGTTAAAATTAGCGGTCATTCTGATCCAGATCGGCGCGGTGCTCGGGGTCGTCCTCTTGCATGTCGCTTACTTGACCTATCTTGAACGAAAGGTCTTGGGAGACATGCAGGATCGGATGGGACCGATGGAGGTCGGTTTCCACGGGCTGCTGCAGCCGATCGCCGACGGATTAAAGCTCTTCTTCAAAGAAGATATCATCCCCGCCGGCGCGAATAAATTCATCTTCTCGGCGGCGCCGATCTTGGTCCTCATTCCGGCGCTGATCGGGTTTGCCGTGATCCCCTTCGGAAGAGACAGTCTTCAGATCGGCCCGATTGAATTGAAACCGGTGATCACCGACATCAACGTCGGCATTCTCTACATCCTCGCTTTCGCTTCGCTCGGCGCGTATGGGATTTTGCTCGGCGGTTGGGCCTCCAACAGCAAGTACTCGCTCCTCGGCGGGCTCCGCTCGGCCGCGCAGGTGATCAGCTACGAGCTCTCGCTCGGATTGGCGCTGGTCGGCCCGATCCTTCTCTCTCAATCGCTTTCGATGGTCAAAATAACCGAGGCGCAGGGAGGAGGGATCTGGAAGTGGTTTGTCGTTGTCCAGCCGATCGCCTTCGTCATTTACCTCATCTGCGCCATCGCGGAGACGAACCGCCTCCCGTTCGACTTGCCGGAGGCCGAAAGCGAATTGGTCGCCGGATTCTTTACCGAGTATTCCGGGATGCGGTTCGCCTTTTTCTTCCTGGCCGAATATGCGAATATGATCCTCGTCTCCTGCGTTGCAACGGTGGCCTTCCTCGGCGGCTGGCACGCCCCGCTGCCGTTTTTGGAGTTTATTCCGCCGATCGTCTGGTTTATCGCCAAGGTATACCTCTTTCTCTTCTTCTATATCTGGCTTCGGGCGACGGTGCCACGGCTGCGCTTCGACCAGTTAATGGCGTTCGGTTGGAAGGTGATGCTCCCATTGGCTTTGGCCAATATCCTGGTCACCTCGACGGTCGTTTACTTTATCAATCACTAGAGGCAATGATGCCAAATTTGGTTTATTGGGTGAAAAAGGTTCTCTTCGCCGAGATTGCGAAGGGGCTGGGTCTGACCTTCAAGCATATGTTCGTGAAGCCGATCACCAACCAGTATCCGCATCAGAAGCGGAATCTGCCGGATGGCTATCGGGGGGTGATCGTCCACCTCCGGTACGACGACATGACCGAAAAGTGCGTCGGCTGCGCCCTCTGCGAAGCGGCCTGCCCGTCGCACTGCATCACGGTGAACAGCGCCGAGCGGGAGGACATGCCGCAGAAGCGTTATGCGAAGCAATATATTCTCGATGTGACGAAGTGTGTCTTCTGCGGCTTCTGCGTTCAAGCCTGCCCCGTCGACGCCTTGGCTTCGAGCAAGGAATACGAGATGGCGACCGACAACAAACGAAGTCTCATCATGGACAAACAGATGATGCTGGCGCTCGGAGACAAGTACTTTCCCAACCGCCAGAAGCGTCCGAAGTATACCGAAGAGCGGCTGGCCTTCTTCAACCAGGTCAAGGAAGAGGGGTTCCCGACCGCCAAGAAAGGGGCTGCTTAGTTTGGTTGCGCAACTTTTCTTTTTCTTCTTTTCAGCCATGATCCTGGGGGGCGCGACGATCGCGATTACCGCGCCGAACCTGATCTACTCCGCGCTCGCCCTGCTGGTGACCTTGATCCATGTGGCGGGGATTTATATCCTGTTGAGCGCCGAGTTCGTGGCGGCGGTGCAGATCATCGTCTATGCCGGCGCGATTCTGGTCCTCTATCTTTTCGTGTTGATGATTTTTTCCGAGCACCAGGGGACGCAGGCGCTGCACACTTCCTTTCCGGTGGGGGTTTCGCTGGGATTCATCGTGCTGGCCGAGATGTTGATGGTGTATTGGGGGACCGGGGCCGCTTCCGACGGAGGTCCTCTCGGCCCGCCGGTCTGGGCCAAAGCGGGGAACACCCAGGCGATCGGCGCCCTTCTTTATACGAAGTATCTCTTTCCTTTCGAGATCGCCTCGATCATTCTGTTGGTGGCGATGGTCGGTGCGATCACCCTCGGGAAGCGGAGCCACAAGGCGAAAGAGCTTGCTCCGGCGAATGGAAGTACGAACGGGTTCGGCGCCCACCCCGCGCAGGTGACCCCGGTTTCCGTGGAGCATCGCCGGGAAGAGGCGCCGCGGGTCTAGATCCGGCGGTGTCGGAGGCGTGGGTATTTTGAATGGACGGACCGGGATCTCTCCTGGTCGTTTTTGTGAGGGAATGTGGTTCCGCTTTCTTATTTTGTGACCTTAAGCTTTCTTCTTTTTACCATCGGCGTGATCGGCATCCTGATCCGCCGGAACATCCTCATGGTTCTGATGGCGATCGAATTGATCCTGAACGCCGTGAACATCAACCTCGTCGCCTTCTCGCGCTTCCATCAGTCGCTCGACGGCCAGATCTTCGTTTTCTTCGTGATGACGATCGCCGCGGCGGAGGTGGTGGTGGGGCTTGCCATTGTGATCGTCGCCTTCCGGCGGCGCGCCACGGTGAACGTCGCTGAATTTAATTTAATGAAATGGTAGGAGTGTCGGTCTAATGTCTCCTCTCCAACTCTGGCTGATTTTATTGCTGCCCCTGATCTCCGCGACGGTGATCACTCTTTTCACCCGGAAATCGCCGAAGGTCAGCGCGATGATTTCAGTCGGGGCGGTCGTCGGTTCTTTTCTCCTCTCGCTGGGACCGCTATTGCATATGCTCTCCGAGCCGGAATCGCTGCCGGTCGAGTCGTTCTGGTACTGGATCAACCTTCCCTCGCTCCAGGTGAAGATGGCCGTCTTGATCGATCCGCTCAGCATCATCATGTTGTTTGTGGTGACGGGGGTCGCCTCGCTGGTCCATATCTACTCCACCGGCTACATGCACGGCGATTCGAGCTACTCCCGCTACTTTGCCTCCCTCTCGTTTTTCACCTTCTCCATGCTCGGGATCGTTCTCTCGAACAACCTCGTTCAGACCTATATCTTCTGGGAACTGGTGGGGTTGGCCTCGTTTAGCCTGATCGGCTTCTGGTTTGAAAAGCCGTCGGCGGCGGATGCCTGCAAGAAAGCATTTCTGACGACGCGGGTCGGCGACTTTGGGTTCATGATCGGGATCGTCCTGCTCTATTTTACGGCCGGGTCGTTCAATTTCTCGAATCTTCAAGCAACCTTGAAGATGGGGGGGCTTCCGGAGGGACTGATCACCGCCTCGGCCATTCTGATCTTCATGGGGGCGGTGGGAAAGTCGGCCCAGTTCCCGCTCCATGTTTGGCTTCCCGACGCGATGGAGGGTCCGACCCCCGTTTCGGCCCTGATCCATGCGGCGACGATGGTGGCCGCCGGCGTTTATCTGGTTGCGCGCTGCTTTTTTCTCTTTGCCGCTTCGCCCATGTCGATGGAGTACATCGCTTACACCGGCGGGTTCACGTCGATCATGGCGGCGACGATCGCGATCGCGCAGAACGACATCAAGCGGATTATCGCCTATTCCACCCTCAGCCAGCTCGGCCTGATGATGATGGGGCTGGGGGTCGGGGGCTACACCGCCGGGATGTTCCATCTGACCACCCACGCCTTCTTCAAAGCGCTCCTCTTTTTGGGGGCCGGAAGCGTCATCCACGCCGTCCATACCCAGAACATCTGGGAGATGGGAGGCCTTTCGAAATATCTTAAGATCACGGCGCCGACCTTTCTGATCGGGGCGCTTGCAAATGCGGGGGTTTTCCCCCTCGCCGGCTTCTGGAGCAAAGACGAGCTTCTCGTCGCCACCGTGGAGTCGGGCCACACGCTTCTCTTCGTGGTCGCCCTGCTGACCTCGTTCTTCACCGCCCTCTATATGTTTCGTCTTTACTTCGTCGTTTTCACGGGACACCCGCAGAAGAAGGCGCACGGCGGACACGGCCATGTACACGATGCGCATGGGGCGGAGCATGGCGATCCGCACGAGTCGCCGCCGGTGATGACCGTCCCGTTGATGATCCTGGCTTTCTTCTCGGTCGTGGTCGGCTTTATCGGGGCCCCTTTCATAGAGCATGGGTTTGCTTCGTTCATCCATTACGGCGAGGCGCATCATGCAAGCTTCCATTTCTCGATTGCGTTTGCCGGAACGGCGGTGGCGGTCGG
>JAHFEM010000069.1:5971-7765 GCA_023248505.1 Nitrospirota bacterium | reverse complement strand
CTCGCGCCATCCGAAAGAGGCAGAGGCGTTGCTCCTTTATATGACCTCTCCGGAGGTGCAGCGAACGATGGCGATCGAGACCGGGTATAACCCGACCCGCAAAGCGGTTTATGACGACCCGGCGCTGGCGGCCGCCCAGCCGTTCACCGCCGGCCTGCGCGATCTTTTCCTCCTCGCCCGATCGCGGCCCGCCTCTCCCTACTATCCGATGCTCTCTCAGATCCTGCAGCCCGAATTCTCCGCGGCACTGGTGGGGATCAAGCCGCCGGAGCGGGCGCTGCGCGACGCGGCGCTTCAAATGAACCACCTCCTCGGGAGGGATGCGGGATGAGGTCGGCCACCGCGCGGCTCGGCTATCTGTTGGTCTCCCCGGCGGTGATCCTCCTCGCCGCCGTTGCGCTGATTCCGATTGCGGGGGCCTTCTTCCTCAGCCTTCAACGGCGCCTTCCGATTTTTCAGATCGCCCAGTTCGTCGGCCTGGAGAACTACCGCTTCCTGGCGATCGACCCCCGCTTCTGGAACAGCCTCGGCAACACCCTCTACTTCACCCTGGTCTCGGTCGCCCTGGAGCTGGCGCTGGGATTGGCGGTCGCGCTCCTTTTGGACCGGGCCTTTCCGGGGCGAGGGTGGATGCGGGCGATCGTGCTCCTCCCCTGGGCGATCCCGACGGTCGTCTCCAGCCGGATCTGGGAGTGGCTCTACAACGTCGAGTTCGGCCTCTTCAACTTTCTGCTGACCGGATCGGGCCTGACGCGCGGGCCGGTCAACTGGCTCGGCGATCCCTTCTGGGCGATCCATGCGGCGATCGTGATGGATGTCTGGAAGAGCGCCCCCTTCGCGGCAATCCTCCTGACGGCCGGGCTGCAAACGATCCCACGGGAGCTTTATCTCGCGGCGCGGGTCGACGGGGCCGGCGCCTGGGGGATCTTTCGTCACATCATTCTCCCGTCGCTCAAGCCGATGATCCTGGTGGTTCTCCTCTTCCGGACGCTCGACGCCTTCCGGGTCTTCGATGCGATCTACGTCCTCACCGCCGGCGGTCCGGCCAATACCACCGAGACCCTCTCGATCTATACCTATAAAGTCTTGTTCCAAACCCTCCAGTTCGGCTATGGCAGCACCCTGGCGGTGGCGATGTTCCTCTGCGTCGTCGCGATCAGCCTGGTCTATCTCGCCCTCCTCGGCCGGGAGAAGACGGGAGGGCTTCGATGAGGCGGCGGATCTTTCTGAAGCAGGCCGGCTTTTTTCTTCTTCTCTTTGCGACGGCGCTCTTCTTCCTCGGACCGGTCGTCTGGGAGGCGATCACGTCGGTGACGCCCGATGCCGAGCTGATGGCCCTTCGGATCTTCCCGAATCATCCGACCCTGGAACACTACCGCTCGATCTTCGGCGGCTACCCGTTTCTCCGGATCATTTTAAACAGCCTCGCGGTCGCCGCGATGACGACTTTTTTCTCCCTCGGTCTCGGCGCCCTCGCCGCCTTCGCGTTGGCGCGGCTCGATTTTAAAGGGAAGGGGCTTCTCCTCGGCGTCGCCCTCGGCGTTTCGATGTTTCCGCCGGTGGCGATCGTCAGCCCCCTCTATTTGATCGTCCGGGCGCTCGGATTGAGAGACACCGGGTGGGCGCTGGTGATCACCCACACCGCCTTTTCGCTTCCCCTCTCTCTTTGGATTCTGACCCGCTTCTTCGAGGAGATTCCCGCCGAGCTCTACCGGGCGGCGCAGATCGACGGCTGCACCCCGCTGCAGGCGTTTACGAAAATTCTTCTGCCGCTCGCCGCGCCGGGTTTCTCCC
>JAHFEM010000069.1:0-5961 GCA_023248505.1 Nitrospirota bacterium | reverse complement strand
TCCGCCGTCGCGATCCTCGTCTTTCTTTTCTCCTGGGGGGAGTTCCTCTTTGCGCTGACCTTCACGACGACCGAGGCGTCGCGGACGATCCCGGTCGGGATCGCCCTCTTTCCGGGATTGCACGAGATCCCCTATGGCGATATGGCCGCCGCGTCGACCGTCGTGACCCTCCCGGTGATCCTTCTCGTTCTCTTCTTCCAACGGCGAATCGTCGAGGGGCTGACCGCCGGCGCGGTGAAAGGTTAAGGGGGCTGAGCTATCTCTTTATTTGGGATCGATACTGGTGAGACACTGCTGCGATTGTGTCTGCTGTACTGTCAGTTCCCTCTCCCCCCTTGGGTGGGAGAGGGTTGGGGTGAGGGGGGCAAAGCCTTTTTTCTTTATTTCTTTAGATTCGATTGGAATGGGGCGTTGCCCCAAACCCCACCGCGGGGGTTGCTTGCCCAACCCCCTTCGGCTTCCCAAGGGACACCAGGGGGGTACCCCCCCTGGACCCCTACGGTCAGAACTCGCACCACCACGGGAGTACACCGTGGATGGTGCTTCAGACAGCTGACCTGAAGCGGTAGGTGAAACGTCTGACAGAAGAAACGCAGGAATACGAGGGACACGGGACGTCCTCGACGCGCAGACTCTTTGCTCTTGGTTTGAAATGAAAGAGGGTCGAATGACCGAAGTACGGCTGACGGGGATCACAAAGCAGTTCGGCGAGAAGGGAGTCCTGCTCGGGATCGATCTGACGATCGAGGAGGGGGCCTTCTTTACATTGGTCGGGCCGAGCGGCTGCGGAAAATCGACCCTTTTGAATTTGATCGCGGGATTGGAAAGTCCGACGTCAGGAGAGATTTTGTTCGACGCAAAACCGGTGAACGATCTCGCGCCGAAAGATCGGGATGTCGCGGTCGTCTTCCAAAGCTATGCCCTCTATCCCCACAAGACCGTCTACGAGAACATCGCCTTCCCCCTTCGGATGAAAAAGGAGCCGGCGGCCGAGATCGACCGCCGCGTCCGGGAGGTCGCCGAGCTGCTCGGACTGACGCCGCTCCTGCCGCAGCGGCCGGGGTCGCTCTCCGGCGGCCAGCGCCAGCGGGTGGCGTTAGGAAGAGCGATCGTCCGCAAGCCGCGCCTTTTTCTCTTCGACGAGCCGCTCTCCAACCTCGATGCGCGGCTTCGGATCGAGATGCGCAGCGAGCTGAAAAAACTGCATCGGCGGCTGAAGGCGACGATGATCTATGTGACCCACGATCAGGCCGAGGCGTTGACCCTCTCCGACCGGATGGCGGTCTTGCACCGGGGGACGATCCAACAGCAGGGAGCGCCGAAGGAGATCTACGCTCGGCCGAGCAATCTCTTTGTAGCGGAATTCATCGGGAGTCCTCCGATGAATCTGCTGCGAGGGCGGCGGGTCGGGGAGGGGGTTGAGACGGCCGAGGGGGTTGTCTTTCGGCTTACGGGAGAGCGGGCGGAGCGGCTCGGGGCCGTGCCGTCGGGAGAGGTGGTCCTCGGCATCCGGCCGGAAGATCTTCATCTCTCCCCTCCGGCCGAAGGGAAGGCGACGGCCGAAATCGTCCTGATCGAATCGATCGGCGCCGAGGTCTGGGTGGAGTTGAATTGGGGGGGCCGGACGATCCGCGCCACCGCCTCGGCCGATTTCGACGGGAGGCCGGGCGAGCGGGTCGGCCTGACGATCGATCCGAACAAAGTGCACCTCTTCGATCCGGAGACGGGAAGACGGACTGACTAAAGCAGAATCAAAGTGGGACTTCTCGGGTTTTGCCTGCGGCTTTAGCGATCTCCTGCGCAATGGCTTTTTGAGCCGACTTTTCTGTCGGCCACCCTTTCACGTTGGCGTGATTGCGATTGTCGGCGAGGGGTGCTGCGACGACCCGTAATGTATGCTGCTCAAAATTGAATACTCGAACATCCGCGCGACCATGCAGGATCTTTTCAGTCTGCCGTGAGATGTTTCGGCCGATATCCCAGAGCTCTCAAGGTGCGAGCGAATTGAAGATTCCTCAAACGGCACCGTCGCACGAGCCCTAATATCGATCACAGCCTCTACAATCGGGGGCTTGGGAAAATGCTCAAAAGTCTCATCGACTTTCGATTTCTACCATTACCTCAGAATCCATAATAACATGCGTGGTATTTTAGCAGAACAATAAGGTTTTGGAAACGTCCAATCGCTACGGCCGCAAAATCCTCCCAAGAAAATCTTGGACCGGGCCTTCGCCGTTGAGGCCGTAGGCGGCGGTCGGCTTCTCGCTCTTATCGTAGACCACCAGCATCGGCTCTTCGTCCTTTCCCACAATCAATTTCGCCCGAAGGTGTCCGCTCTTGTCGACCAGCTCGAATGCTTCCGCCCGAACGGTCTTGGTCTGCGAAGGCTGGGCAAACGCCGGCTCGGTGTCGAGCCATCGGGCCGACCATACGCCGAGCAAAAGCCCCGCATTGAATACCATCATCCACCAGAAACTTTTCTCTTTCATTCCTTCTCCCTCTGTCATTAAGATCGATGGAAAAATTTAAGGAAGCGATCAGCCGTCAACCGTCAGCTTCAAGATTCAAAGCTGAAGGCTGAAAGCTGAGCGCTGAAGGCTATTTTCTAACCGGAAACGGGCGGCGGGGCTGAAAAGCGGAGGGTTCCATCCGCGCGGGATCGAATGTCGATGCGGTTACTGCTTCAAGATTTCCTTTGCTTCCCTCGCATTTTTCAGAAGCCGGTCGATCTTCATCCGGGTCGCTTCGCTCGGGGCGGTCTTGCGCGCTTCGACGAGATCGGCCTCTTCCGCTTCGGCGAGGGTGAGGAAGTAATTCTTCTCGAGTCGATTCAACCGCTGTTGAACCACCTTGTCGAAAATATCGTGGCCCAGGGCATAGTCGATTAAGGTCAGATTGGCGTGCCGGAAGACAAACCGCTCAAAGGCTTCTTTCTCTTGCTCTGTCATCTTTTTTCCCGCCTCATCTTTCTCAAATCGACCTTGATCATCTCGATCCGACTCTGTTAAAATTTTACTCTCATCTTGTTAAGGAGCCTGGAATGGATTATCTCTTCTCAAAGCAAGCGCTTTCAATGTACTTCAAGGTCTGGGACCGGATGAAGAAGGGAGAGGAGCTCTCCGGCGACGCCGAGATGATCGCCGACGTGATGAAGGCGCATCCGGAGTTCGATCCCTGGTGGCCGCAGGGAGAGATGGCCTTCCATCCCCAGGAGATCGACGGCTATATCGTCAATCCGCTGATTCATACCGGCCTCCATGTGGCGGTGGAGAAACAACTCTTCAGCCAAAGTCCTGAAGAGGTGGAAGTAGTCTTCAAGACACTCCTGGAGAAGGGGCTCCCGCGCCACGAGGCGATCCATCGCATTGCAGGCCTCTGGGGAGATCTTTACTTTCGATCGGTCCGCCGGGGCGATCCGATGGAAGAGAGCACGTATATCGAAGAGCTCAAGATGCTGATGGAGCAGGCGGCGAACTCCTAGGCCGATCCGGAAGAAGCGTCGGTCGGGGAGCCGGGGGAGGCCAATTTTCCCTTCACCCGATTGAGCCGTGCCTTCATCTTCTCGGTCGGGATCATATCTCCCCGCCCTGTCCCGACCTCAATCCCCTTCCGGTAGATCGCGTCGGCCTCCTCCAATTTCCCCATCTTCTCCAGACAGCGCCCCAGGATCTCATAGGCCGCCGTGTAATCGGGCTTGATCTCGATCGCCCGCGCCATCGCCGAAGCCCCCTCCGCAAAGAACCCTTCATCGTAACAGGCCTGCCCCAGCCCGAAGTGGGTAATCTCGCTCTTCGGATCGAGTTCGACCAGCTTTTTCATCCGCTCCAGACGCGTCACAATGCCAGCTCCTTGAAATTGTTTTAAGCCCCTCCTTTGTAAGGAGGGGCCAGGGGAGACTGCGGAAGGGTGCGCCGTGCCGATCTCTTGCGTTAAGCCGGCGGCATCAACTGGTGGTTCTTGAATTCGAGGATGCGGACAATCGCCCCCCCTTTTTCATTGGAGATGATTCGGCGATACCCGGGAAGATAGACCCCCTTGAGCTCGAACGGACGGTCGGTGAAGGCCTCCGCCTGCGTCAATTGGCCGTCGGGTGAGAAGTAAAAAACGGTATACCGGGTGGTGAGGTGCTTGCCGTCGGAGGTGGTCATCGCCTCTTCGACGTTGATCGTAAAGCTCATCTTCCCCATGCTGCGCGAGATCTGCTGAATCCGGTTGTCTTTGATCCGGTAGCGCGAATTCATGCCGTCGCCATGGATCATGATCTGCTGGCCGAGGGGATGGTGATCGTCCGGACCAAAGGTCAGCGTGTACTTGCCGTCCGACTCATCAAAGGGGCGCGAGGCGCGATGGACCGCCATCATTCCGATCTGGTTTTGAGCCCACTTCAACAGGGGCTCCTGGTCGGCGGGAACCTCCAAGGTCACCTCCGCCTCTTTGGGCGATTTGATCTTGACCTTCCCCTTGTACTCCTTCCCGTTGTCATTCACGATCAGATCGGCGGTGAAACCGGGGAACTCCTTCCCCCAGCGCGAGGTCTTCTCGTAGGCTCGCCGAAGCAGTTCCTTGGCTGCGGGATCATCCTGCACAGTCGTTTCCGTTTGCGTACGTTGATAGAGCTCCATGGTAAATCCTCCTCTTGGTTGACACGCACGCGCGTCGCATGGTTCGCTCCGCTCCCGATGTGAGCAGAGGCGCTTCGCGCACAATTCGTATTGACGCATTCCCCGCCGCTTGGGAGGGGGAATGCGTCAAGTTAACCGGATTATAGCCAATTCGTTTCCAAGAAGACAAGGGGCGGTCAGAAAACCCTGCAAAAGAGGTTCATTTTTAGGAGTAAGATTTCCGATTCTTGCAAGAGGCCCCCCGGCGGACCGGCCTTCGGCCTCAGAACGCCGGTTCGGTCTTTGCATTGCCATTCGGGAACGGGGCCCCCGACGGCCGAACGATCCGGCGATTCTCTTCTTTTCTCAAGTCTGCTTTGCCCGCCGATTTTCCGGGCGATCGGTCCGCTTGGAGAGAGGCCCGGGATCGTTCAAACGGCGTTTGATCCGCAACGGGGTGAATCCATCTTGTCCGATTGTAGAGGAGATAAAACGATGCGACGATTTATTGAAATGAACGGGGCGCGCTTCATCCTGGCGGGATTGCTGCTTGGCATGACCCTCTCGGCCGGATGCGCCGGGAAGCAGAAGACGGATGATCTCTACCCGGTGCAGATCACACGGCAGGCCGACATCCCCGCCGGCGCCACTTCCTATGGCCATCCCTTCCGGCTGGCGGCTTTCGTTCTCCATCCGGTGGGGGTGCTGCTCGATTATGTGGTCGTTCGGCCGATCTATTATGTCGCCTCGCTCGCCCCCACCCTCTTCGGCTATACCGCCGAAGATGATGCGGCGTTCGAGAAAGCGCGGAAGAGCGACTGAACCGGCTCGGCCCGGAAATCATCCTCAGGTTTTCTCTGGATTGAAGGGATGAAATTTGATAAGATCCGTCCCGTGGAGGGGGAGAATCCGACATCCTTTCCGCCGTCGATATCGATCATATCCACCGATCGCAGTCTGTCCGACTCAAGGGAACATGTTCAAGAAAATTCTTTTCCCGATCGTTTTCTGCCTCCTGCTTCAGGCGGCCCACGCCGGAGCCAAGGATATTTCCATTATTGTCCATCCCGGTTTGAATATCGATTCCCTCTCCCTCGCGGATGTCAGGGCGATCTACCTGGGTGAAACGCAGTTTATCGAAGGAAAACGGCTCAAGCCGATCGACCAAAAAGGAAGCGAAGAGATCAGGGGGAACTTTCTGCAGAAGGTTCTTCATCTGTCCAAAACCGATTACACCCGGCATTGGACCCATCTCATTTTCTTGGGGGGGACCCACGGACCCCTCTTGAAGCAGAATAGCCGAGAGGTCATTAAAGCGGTTCAAGAATTGGAGGGGGCGATCGGCTATGTCTGGGCCGAT